>NZ_JACJIQ010000010.1:0-190810 GCF_014138425.1 Rufibacter ruber | reverse complement strand
GTTCGGTTTTGACAAAAGCCACTTAAATAACAAGGACAAAACAGACTGTGTCCTTAACTTCGGCAGAATCGCAGCATAAACTGTCCGAAGTATTGCTGGAAAACTGCCCTAAAACAGATACAGGCTGGCCCGGCGGGGCCGGAGCTTGCGGGGATCTTTCTGTTTTTGCGCTATTTTTTGGAAAACAGCCCTAAAACGCCCAACTTCGTTGCACCTATGGTAGCCATTGTATCTCTTCTAGACGCGCAACATTCTGACCAACTGAACCGGCTGATCTTTGAGCTGGAGCGGGAATTTGGGCTCAAGGGGGTGCAGATGACCCCTTACCCGCACATCACGTGGCTCACCGTGAATGACGGAAGCCTCCATAACCTGCAGGAGACCCTGGGGCACGCGGCGGGCATCTGTTGCAAGTTCAAGGTCAGAACCACCGGCCTGGGCCTCTTCCCGGGCGAGAAGCCAGTCCTGTTCATACCGGTCCTGCGCACCCCGGCCGTGAACCGGTTCCATGCGCAGCTGTTTGAGGCGGTTGGCCTGATCTGTCAGGAGATTGGCTCGCATTATTACCCAGAGACCTGGGTGCCCCACCTCTCCCTGGCCCTGGGCGACACGTCCCCTGAGGTGGTGGCCAAGGCTATGGCGTACCTGAACCGGGAGCCGTATAATTGGCAGATTGAACTGGATAACCTCACGCTGCTCACCAAACACGGCGAACTGTTCCTGAAAGACGGGGAGTTCCCGCTGGTGGGCACAGAAGAAGGCGCCGCCTTTAAACTTACCAAGTCCTGATTTCCGCTGGGCCTATAGGATTTCCTGTTTTGGGGCTGATTTCTGAAAAACAGCCCCAAAACAGGAAAAGACTGCTATCTGTACGGAGACAGGCATCAGTAAAATTCACTTAACGTTGGGTTTGCAGTTCCCTTACTTTCTCCTGCAGGATCTCCAGGGCCAAATCAATGGTGGCTTTGTGGGTTCTGAAGGAAAGGATGGCAAACCGCAGCATAAAGTCATCGCCTAGTTTGGTAGAGGAGAGAAAAACGCGCCCGTCTTGCTGCACCGCCTGCACCAGCCGCTGATTGAAGGCGTTGGCGTCAGCCCCGGCAGCCGGCAGGTACCTGAAAATCACCACAGACAGCGCTGGCGCCGCCGGTGTTTCAAACCCGGTAAGCTCCTGAAGTTTGGCGTAGGCGTATTGTGCCAGCAGCAGTTTCTCTTCCAGGGCGCTTCTAAACGCCGCCACCCCGTGCAGTTGAAGCGGGAGCCACAGCCGCAGCCCCCTGAAATGCTTGCTCAGCTCCGGTGAAAGGTCTGCGGGGGAGTATTCCTGGTCTGCTGCCAGGGCATCTTGCATGTAATTGGCCGAGTAGTAGTGGGTTTTGGCCAGCTGCTCCCGGTCTTTGATAAGTACGGCCCCAGACCCGTACGGAATAAACAACCCCTTATGAGGGTCCATGACCACTGAGTCTGCCTGTTCAATCCCCCGTAAAATCTCTTTGCCAGACGGGGCCAGCGCGAAGAATCCGCCGTAGGCGGCGTCTACGTGAAACCACAGCTGGTGCTGTTGGGCAACGGCTGCCAGTTCAGGGAGAGGGTCAACGGCCCCAACATCTGTGGTCCCCGCTGAGGCCACCAGCAGCCATGGGGTTAAACCCGCCGCCTTGTCCTGTTCTATGACCGCCCGCAGCGCCTGCGGTTGCATGCGGTAACGGTCATCCATGGGGACCAACCGGATGGGACACTCCCCTAAACCGGCTATGCGCAGTGCTTTGTTCAGGCAATGGTGGGTATGGCTGGTTAGGTACACCACCGCCTCTGGAACAAGGCGGGAAGTTATTTGCTTCGCATCTCGGGCGGTGGCCAGGGCAATCAGGCTGGCAATGCTGCCTCCGGAGGTGAGGTTGCCAGCGGCCTCTGCGGGAAAGCCAATGGTCTCTGCCATCCAGCGCAGGAGCAGGTTCTCCATTTTCACGGCACCGGGGGCAGAGTAGAAGATGCCAGCGTATTTGTTGGCCACGGCGGCCAGATAGTCCCCCAGCCCGGCATAGTACAGCCCGCCTCCGGGTATATAGCCCAGATGTCCGCCAGAGGCGGAATTGATACCCGGGGTGTCTACTTGGTGTTGGAGTACCTGCAGGGTCTCTGCTATAGGCTTGGGCTGCTCGGGAATGGCAAAAGGCGCCAGGCTGTCATGCGTTTCTGAACGGGGAACAAAAGCCGGTGCCTCAGGGAGGGCTTCCAGAAAGTGCTGGGCATACCGTTCTACTGCCTGTTGCATGGGAAACCGGTGTGAAGCGTCTGGCTCCAGAAGAAGAGCGTGCTGCTCCAGTTCCTGGAGACGGGCCTCAAGTTGGGAAATAGACATGAATTGGTTTTTCTGGCTGCTAATCTACAGCAAATTATAAAAGGTTTTGCTGTGGCCTTGGCTCTAATAGCCAAAAAAGACCCTTTCCCTTGCCGGTACAGGCAAGGGAAAGGGTGGCAGGGTGAGAAAGGGGAAATAGGTTAGTTTGAAAGGGAGTTGTCGCGCAGGTAGCCTTTCCGGAAGACTCTGTACTGGTCAAAAATGGTTCTTACCGCCCGGTTCAGGTAAGCTGTGTTTTCAGCAGACTTGTCAGCGAGCACGCCAGAGGTATAGCCTTGCCAGACGGCATTCTGCTTTTTATGGTCCAGCAGCGTCACCAGCAGGGTACCCTGCGACATGAACATCTTCACCGGCCGGTAAGGGTCATGTTCTTTAGCGGGCTCCTCGTTGTTCACCAGCCAGATGTCAAACTCTTCCTGCTCATAACCTTTCATGTTGAGGTCATTGAAATACAGGTAGTAGCTTACCAGCAGGTCAGGTTTCTTTTCTGTAAACTCGTACCCCTGAATTTCCAGCCTCTCTTTGATAAACTTCTTGAGGACTTCATAGTTCTGCGTGGTGGCGCTGTCCTGCTCTGAGGCGTGGGTGACAAAATTGAAGGTTTTGTATTTGTGGAAGGTGCCGGTATAGCTGTAGTCAGACCCAAATTTACGGGCCTTAAACATCATGCAGCCATTCAAGCCAAAGACCAGCAGCAGAAGCACAATGGTAGATACGTAGTAAAGCTTTCTCATTTTTTTGACCTTAGTGTTAAATTTCTGTACCTCCGTTACTTACGGTAGTACCTTCCAGGAAGGTTTTAAAAAATTATAAGAAAAGTAAAATTCTGTAGAAATACGGGAGCGCCCCTTTTCCTGGCGGTGTTTTAAAAGATGAAAACCTGCCTTAAGACAAATTAGAATACCTTAGATGACAGCTTTTCTTTACGGGGTAAGGTTTGCCAGCCCCGGAAAAAACCTTCAGTAGTCTCTTTGGCTAGCGGGGGAGCATTCCCCGTTATGTCATTTGCCTGGTCCTATGTTCCTTTAGTCTTATAAAAATCAGCAACCAGAGAAGATACTGAAAAAAAAGCTGCGTAGGTTGCTGAATTAAAGCTACTTAGATTTGACTGAAAAACAATAGCCAGACAGGTGAATCTGCGGCGGGCATAAAAAAAGCGGGACGTTTTGTCCCGCTTTTGGAAAAAGTAAGCCGGAAACGGCTGTTACTTGTCTAGTACAATGGCGAAAATCAACGGGGCCACAATGGTGGCATCTGATTCAATAACATATTTAGGCGTATTCACCCCCAGTTTACCCCAGGTGATTTTCTCATTCGGCACGGCGCCTGAGTAAGAACCGTAGCTGGTGGTAGAGTCAGAGATCTGCGCAAAATAGCCCCACAACGGAACCCCCGTACGCTGCAGGTCCTGGTGCAGCATAGGCACCACGCAGATAGGGAAGTCACCGGCAATACCGCCGCCAATCTGGAAGAAACCAATGGTAGACTCCTCGGTGGCCGTTTGGGTGTACCACTCGGCCAGCTCCATCATGTACTGGATACCGGTTTTCACGGTATGCACATTCTTAATGTCGCCGGAAATGACGTGGCCGGTGTAGATGTTGCCCAGGGTAGAGTCTTCCCAGCCCGGTACAAAAATTGGCAGGTTCTTCTTGGCGGCCTCCAGCATCCAGCTGTTCTTAGGGTCTATCTGGTAGTGCTGCTCCAAATCACCAGAGAGCAGGATCTGGTAGAAGAACTGGTGCGGGAAAAAAGCTTCACCGGCCTGGTCAGCTTTCTGCCAGTATTTCAAGACGGTGTGCTCCAGGCGGCGCATGGCTTCCTCCTCTGGAATACAGGTGTCTGTCACGCGGTTCAGGTGGCGGTCCAACAGCGCCTGCTCGTCTTGCGGCGTCAGGTCACGGTAGTTAGGAATACGCTCATAAAAATCATGGGCCACCAGGTTGAAGATGTCTTCTTCCAGGTTGGCGCCCGTACAGGTAATGGCCTGCACTTTGTCTTCCCGAATCATTTCAGCCAGAATAATTCCCAACTCTGCGGTACTCATGGCGCCCGCCAGGGTGATCATCATCTTTCCGCCGTCATTCAAATGCGCTTTATAACCTTCAGCGGCATCAATCAGGGCAGCGGCGTTAAAGTGCTTGTAATGGTCTTTCAGGAACTGCGTTACCTTCATTTCTTGTCTTTGTGTGTTAAAAGTGATGTGGTGAAATTCTATCGCTTTATAATCTAGGGTGATTACAAGAGGCAAACATCCTAACCCAGTGGTTAGTTCGGTTTTTCTATGATGAAATTGTGGTTGGTGTAAATGCAGATGTCGGCGGCAATGGTGAGCGCCTCCCGCACCATTTCCTCAGCGGTGAGGTGCGGCGCGTGCTTTTTCAACGCCAGGGCGGCCGACTGGGCATAGGTGCTGCCAGACCCAATGGCCGCTATCTGGTAGTCGGGCTCCAGAACATCACCGGTGCCGGAAATAATGAGCAGCTCCTCTTTGTTGGCTACCACCATCATGGCCTCCAGCTTGCGCAGGTACTGGTCTTTGCGCCAGTCTTTGGCCAGTTCAATGGCGGCGCGCTTCATGTTGTTGCCGTAGGCGTTGAGTTTCTCCTCAAAGCGCTCCAGCAGGGTGAACGCATCTGCGGTGGAGCCGGCAAAACCGGTAATGATTTTCCCGTCCTGCAGCTTTCTGATTTTACGCACGTTGCTTTTGGCCACATATTTATCCATAGTGGCCTGCCCGTCTGCCCCAACGGCTACTTCGCCGTTATGGTAGATGCCCAGCACGGTGGTTGAACGTATTTTTACCATAAGTGTCTTTCCTGTTCTCGTGATACGTACGTTTACGCACGCAATTGCCGCGAAACTACGACAAACTTTTGGAAATCACGAGCACCCTATCCCCCGGGGCGTTTCTGACCTGTTTTTTAGAAATTAGCCCCAAACCGGGTGGTAGGTTTTCCAACTTATTCCTTTATTATTGTCACTTCCCCCTAAAGGGGAGGAGCTGACCGAAGATTACTTAGTAAAAAAAATAAAAAAGTTATCACCAAACGATTTGCTGTCTCGCTGGGATTTTTACCTTTGCAGGCTCCACTGTTGCAAAAAACCACCTAATCTACTATGAGTCGTTTAAACCTCCTTGAAGAAACCCGGTATGAAAAGCTTCCGGTAACCGTTTTCCCGGATCAGCATGATGCCTCCAGAACAGTTGCCAGACGAATTGCGGAGCTGATCAGAAGAAAGCAGCAAAATGGGGAGAAAACTGTTTTAGGACTGGCTACCGGTGCCACCCCGGTGGGTGTCTACGCAGAGTTGGTGCGCTTGCACCGGGAAGAAGGGCTGAGCTTTAAGGATGTGATCACCTTCAACCTGGACGAGTACTACCCCATGCAGCCTACGGCCAAGCAGAGCTATGTGACGTTCATGAACGAAAACCTGTTTGACCACATTGACATTGACCGCAACAACATCAATATTCCTGACGGTACGCTTCCGTTAGAGGAGATACCGGCGTTCTGTCTGGAATATGAGCGCAAGATAGAGGCGTTAGGGGGGCTTGACCTGCAGGTGCTGGGGATTGGTCGTACCGGTCACATCGGTTTCAACGAGCCAGGTTCTGCGCCTAACTCCGGTACCCGTCTGGTAACACTGGATGACCTGACCCGCCGTGATGCTTCGCGTGATTTTGGGGGGAAGGAAAACGTGCCCACCAAAGCCATCACTATGGGCATTGGTACCATTTTCAAAGCCCGTGAGATTGTGCTCATGGCCTGGAACGGAAAGAAAGCCTCTATCATCAAGAAAGCGGTGGAAGGTGAGATTTCCAGCGAGGTGCCGGCCACGTATCTCCAGCTCTCTGACAATGTGGAGTTTGTCTTGGATCAGGATGCGGCTTCAGAACTCACCCGTTTTGATACGCCGTGGCTCACCAGAGACTGCGTATGGGATGAGCAACTGACCAAAAAGGCAGTGATCTGGCTGTCATGTGAGGTGGGCAAACCAATCCTGAAACTCACTGAAGAAGACTACAACAACCACGGTATGGCCCAACTGGCCGTAGACCGTGGACCGGCCTATAACATCAACATTGACATCTTCAATAAACTGCAGCACACCATTACCGGCTGGCCGGGTGGTAAGCCCAATGCAGATGACTCTGAGCGTCCTGAGCGCGCCTTGCCGGCCCAGAAACGGGCCATTGTTTTCTCGCCGCACCCAGATGATGATGTGATCTCCATGGGGGGGACGTTCATCCGGTTGGTAGACCAGGGGCATGATGTGCACGTAGCGTATCAAACCTCAGGCAACACCGCGGTGTGGGATGATGACGTGCTGCGTTATATGGAATTTGCCATTGACTTCAACAAGAGTATTGGTGATGATTCAGGTAAACTGACTTCTATCTATGAGGAGATGCGTTCTTTTATTGAGCAGAAGCAGCCGAACCAGGTAGATACGCCTGAGATCCAGAACGTGAAAGCCTTCATCAGAAAAAGTGAAGCCATTGCGGGCGCCCGCTATGCCGGTCTGGAAGATGACCACATCCATTTCCAGGCGTTGCCTTTCTATGAAAGCGGCAAGACCAAGAAGAACCCGGTAACCGATGCAGATATTGAGTTGACCATGCAGTTGCTGCAGCAGGTGAAACCCCACCAGGTGTTTGCAGCCGGTGACTTTGAAGACCCGCATGGCACCCACATTGTCTGCTTCAATATTATTGTGGAGGCCCTGAGAAGACTCCGTGCCAATGGTGAAACCTGGGTAAACGATTGCTGGCTTTGGATGTACCGCGGGGCGTGGCATGAATTTGAGACCCACGAAATTGAAATGGCGGTTCCGCTTTCTCCGCAGGAAGTACAGCGCAAGAAAGCCGCCATCTTCAAGCATCAGTCGCAGAAAGATACGCCGGTATTCCCGGGTGATGACGCGCGGGAGTTCTGGGTACGTGCCCAGGAGCGTAACCGCGAGACCGCCCGCCGGTATGACCGCCTGGGCCTAGCCGATTATGAAGCCATGGAAGCGTTTGTGCGCTTTAAATTCTAATCCTTTCCCTAAATCCTGATCTGTCCGGAGCCGCTTCCAAGTATTGGGGCGGCTCCGGTTTTTATGGCTGTTTTTGGCCTGTTTTCAGAAAAGCAGCCCGGAAACGGCTTTTAGCCCCTTTTCAGGTATTTGGTGATGCAGTGCACAGCGCCAGAATGTTCGGCAAACGTGTGGAAGTCTGGGAGCAGCTGTACCTCAAACCCCAGCGACTCCCAAAGCCGCTGGTTTGCCTCATCGGTTTTCTTCAGGTTTTCCCAGGCCCCGCAGCCGTAAGACGGCAACCACACCCGCTTTTCCTGGTCACTGACAATCTCCACCAGCGCATTGTTGGCCGTGGCAAAATACCATTTCCGCTCACATTCCTCCTGATCATCTACGTACGTGAGCGGCAGCGGATTCCGGTAGACTTTAAAACCGGCCTTCTGCAGATTTCTGGCCACGTTGTCAAACACGTTCACCATGGCATGGCGGGGCAGAGGCTCTCCTAACAGATCTGCCGCTAGTCTGGGGTCACCCACCAACAGCTGATACTGCCCCTGCGCATCTCGGCCGGCCAGCGAGACAAACATATCTATGTGGAACAGCGGTTGCACAGATCCCTCTTCGTTCTTCATGTAATAATGCTCCTTCCACTCCTTGCCGTCTTTCTGGAAGGTGCGGGTTTCCTGCTCAGGAATGGGAACCGTGCTGCCCAAAACCAGCAATTTTCTGCGCTTGTCCAGGTACTGCTGAAACAGCTTTTTCACCGCCTGCGCCCGCGTCTCGCCGGGCTGCAGGGTAACCATGTCGCCAATGTACTGGATGGTCTCTACCGGGTAATCCGCTCCCAGAAAGAAGAAGTCATCGGCAACCAGTATGTTCCCACCTTCAAAATACAGGGGCGCCTGGGTGTGCCGGTACCCAACTGCTGAAGCCAACAGATCAGCCAGGTAGGCGTCACCGCTGCGCAAAAAGGTGTGGGGCTCCAGAATGTAATGGTCACCGCTCTGGCTGTCTTTTCCTACCGCAATAGGGTCCTGCGCCCAGATGGTGAAATCAATTTGATTGTCAACCGCTAGTATGCGGCAACGGCGGGTGAGGTTCGCCTCCTGTAAGAGATTTGCCAGCAGGTTGTTTGTTCTGCGGTGGGTGGCCAGCGTGAAGTGAGTGTGGGCGGGCAGCGCCAACATCAGGTGCCGCATCCGTTCCCACAGCGGGTTTTCCTGCGGGTTCTCCAGCGCGTAAGCCGGTAGGCAAAGCAACAGGTCCAGAATTCGGCCGTGGGCCGAAGAAATCAGGGAGGGGGATGGGGGCGGCGTCTCAATGAGCCAGTCCATCAGGAGAATGGAGAGGGCGGTTTTCTGTTTCCCGTGCAGGGAAATGTCTTGGCTGGTCTCATTTACCAGCGCATTCACTTTGGGGTAATGACGGGTCTTGGACGGGTGTTGGGTCATGGGCAAAAAGGTTGTACTAGCCTTACGCGCAGGCAAGGGAAGATTGCTGATTTTATGTTTATGATTCCGTTTTCGGTTCCATTTTTAGGGGGTGAACACGCCCGGCGTTAAGAAAAAGGGAAGCAGGGTACACAAAAAATGAGATTTCACTTTTGTGTACCGCAAAACGTCCTTACATTGACCACACCATTGTGAACCCTTGGTTTCTTTACTCACCTATACCTTTAATTGTTCACTGGTGTGACCCAAACCTGTGGCCAAATGCGTAAAACTCTTATTCTGTTCCTTACCCTCATGACTCTTCTGGAAACGCAATGCCAGTCTTCCAAACCCGCTGAAACCAGCCGGGCGGTAGAGGTGGCCAAGCAAGCGTTTGAACAACACGCCGCCTACAAAGAAGCCGCTCTCCAGGACCGCAGGTTCAAGCACAAAGACATTGTACCGCTGCTGGAGCAGCTCAGGCAGAACCGGCTGTTTCAGGTGCAGGTGGCGGGGCAGTCAATAGAAGGGCGGGATATCTATCTGGTAAAAGTGGGCACGGGCAAGACCAAGGTGATGCTGTGGTCCCAGATGCACGGTGATGAGTCTACGGCCACCATGGCGTTGTTTGACATCTTCAATTTTCTGCAGAACCCGGGAGAGCTGAAAGGGCTGCGGGATGAAATCCTGACCAATAACACGCTCTACATGGTGCCCATGCTCAACCCAGACGGCGCCGAAGTGTTCCAGCGCCGCAACGCCCTGGACATTGACCTGAACCGGGACGCGCTGATGCTGCAAAGCGCCGAGTCCAGGCTACTGAAAAAGCTGCGGGATGAGATTAAGCCCGAGTTTGGGTTCAACCTGCATGACCAGAGCCGGCTGTACACGGTTGGCACCACCGCCAAACCCGCCACCATTTCTTTTCTGGCCCCGGCCTTTGACCATGCCCAGACGGTGAATGAGGTGCGGGGCAGGGCCATGCGCACCATTGTGGGCATGAACGAAGGGCTGCAGCAACTGGTGCCGGGGCACGTGGCCAAGTACTCAGACGCCCATGAGCCCCGCGCCTTTGGTGACAACATCCAGAAATGGGGCACCAGCGTGATCCTGATTGAGTCTGGGGGTTACAAGGGTGACCCGGAGAAACAGTACATCCGGAGGCTGAACTTCGCCACCATTCTATCAGCGTTACACATCATTGGCACCGAGAGCTACGCGCAGTACAACCTGGCTGACTACTTCAAGATTCCCCAGAATGAGCGGTACCTGTATGACCTGGTGATCAAGGATGTCTGGTACAAGGAAAACGGCAAAGATGCGCAGCTAGACGTGGGCATTAACCGGTATGAACCCGCCTCAACTACTGCTAAAAAAGGTTTTTATCACCGCAGCGCCGTAGAGGAGATAGGGGATATGAGCGTGCATTACGGGTATGAGGAGATTGACGGCCAGGGCATGACCTTGGTGCCGGGCAAAGTCTATGACAAACCCTTTGCCACTATAAACGAGCTAACCCCGGCCCGGGCCAAACAATTGCTGGCAGACGGCTATACCACGGTGCGCATGCAGAATCTGCCCACGCAGGCAGACCCGGAAGACCTTCCGTTGAACATCTTAACCACCACTGGCAGGGTCAACCACGGGCTGGCTTTGTTCAGGGGAGCCAATTTTGTGGTGAAAGACAAAGAGGGGCAGGTGCGCTATGGCATAGTCAACGGCTTTGTCTATGACCTGCAGGGCGAAAAACCGCAACTCTTCCACGGACTGATTCTCTAATATATGATGCGTTTCTGGGCTGTTTTTCTGAAAACAGCCCAGAAACGCGCAGCTAATTCTTTCTCTCACTAACAACAAACCTTATTGACAATGGACGGAAATGCCATTATTCTCACCGATGGGCTACTGCACCAGTACCCCGCCAAAACTGCCCATGGCCTGATCAGGGGCACCGAGCGCTACCGTATTGTGGGCGTGATTGACCACGTGTCGGTGGGCAAAGATGCGGGCGAAGTGGTAGACGGCAATACCCGAAACATTCCGGTGTATCCAGATTTGGCCTCTTTTCTGAAAAACAGCCCGGAAACGGCCCAGTACTGCCTGGTGGGCATCGCCCCGAAGGGCGGAAAACTCCCGGCCACCATGAAGGCCACCATTGCAGAAGCCATTCAGCAGGGAATCAACATTGTGAGCGGCCTGCACGAGTACATCAGTGACATGCCCGAGCTGGCGGCGCTGGCGCAGGAGCACGGCGTGCAGATCATTGACGTGCGCAAACCCAAACCCAAAAGCGAGCTGCATTTCTGGACCGGTAAGATCAAAGATATTCCGGCGCCACGCGTAGCAGTGCTTGGCACAGATGTGCGCATGGGCAAGCGTACCACCACCCGCCTGCTCACCCAGGCGGCAGAGGCTGCCGGCCTGAAGGCGCAGATGATTTTCACCGGCCAGACCGGCTGGATGCAGGGGCGCGGCAAGGGCTTCATTCTGGATTCCACCTACAATGACTTTGTGTCTGGCGAACTGGAGCACGCCATTCTGGAATCGTATGCCGAGCACCAGCCCGACGTGTTCTTCGTGGAAGGGCAGGCGGCGCTTAGAAACCCCAGCGGTCCGTGCGGCTCAGAGTATCTGGTGTCTGGCCAGGTGAAATACGTGGTGCTGCAGCACGCGCCCGCGCGGGTGTACTTTGATGATAATGAGGAACTGGGAATCAAGATTCCGCCCATCTCCACCGAGATTCAACTGATAGAGCTGTACGGGGCCAAGGTGCTGGCCGTAACCCTGAACACAGCCGGTTTGTCTCTGGAACAGGCGAAGGAGTACCAGCAGCAGTACCAGGAGGAGCTGGGGCTGCCGGTGATTCTTCCGTTGGAAGACGGCGTAGGCCAGATCATTGAGCTGGTGAAGGAAGTGTTGGAGCAGGAGCAGGCGGCGGTATGAAAATTAAGGAAATCAACGTCTGGAAAGCCGACCTGGAACTGACCCGGCCCTACACCATCGCCTTCAAGACCGTGAGCGCGGTAGAGAACGTGCTGGTGGAGCTGGTGGCCGAAAATGGCCTCACCGGCATTGGCGCAGGAAACCCCAGCAAGGAAGTGACCGGTGAGGCGTTTGCCACAACGTGGCAGGCGGTGCAACCAGAGAACCTGGACTGGCTTGTGGGCCGGGACCTGCGGGAAGTGAAACAGCTCTGCGAGGAGCTCACCGAGCGCCTCCCTCATAATCCCGCCGCGCGCGCGGCGGTAGATATTGCGTTGCATGACCTTTTCTGCAAGTATTTGGAGGTGCCGCTGGTCACGTATTTGGGGCAGAAACTTACGGCTTTGCCAACCTCCATCACCATTGGCATCAAGAACGTGGCCGAGACGCTGGAGGAGGCCGAGGAATACGTGGGCCGCGGCTTCACGCACCTCAAAGTGAAAACCGGGCAATCGGTGGAGGAGGACGTGGAGCGGCTGGTGAAGCTGCGGGAGGTCTACGGCAACCGCATCTTTATCAGGATTGACGCCAACCAAGGCTATTCGGCGGCTGAGTTGGAGGAGTTCTGTGCCCGTTCGGCCAAACTGGATCTGGAACTGATTGAGCAGCCGCTTCAAGCCAATATTATAGATGAACTCAGAGGGCTACCGGCTTCTATAAAAGATTTGGTGGCGGCAGATGAGTCGTTGCTTTCCCCGGCAGATGCTTTTAAACTGGCCTCTCCGCCTAGGGCGTGTGGCATTTTCAACATCAAACTGATGAAATGCGGCGGGGTGCATGCCGCGACTAAAATAGGAACGGTGGCCCAGCTGGCGGGCATAGACCTGATGTGGGGCTGTAATGACGAGAGTATTGTCAGCATCACCGCCGCCCTACACGCCGCCTTCTCTTTTTCCAACACCAAATACATTGACTTAGACGGAAGTCTTGACTTAGCCAAAGATGTGGTGAGCGGCGGCTTTCTCATTGAGAATGGCCTTATGCGCCCTAACGGGAAAGCCGGGTTGGGCGTGGAGCGGCTCAAGGAGTTGGCGTAACCCGGTAGTACCTGCCATGGATTTTATTACCAGACCCGTGAGGTTTCTAAAACCTCACGGGTTTTTCTGTTTTCGGCCTGTTTTTCAAAAAACAGGCCGAAAACAGAAATTTTCACAATTTACACATGACAGAGGGTAGGGACGTATGCCATTCACCACTTCGATTTTGGAATTCACATCTACCTTAGGGGTAATGGGAAATCTACAGTCCTTAAGGTCAAAATAGCTGGCAGAAAAAATCTACCCTCAGCCTCTCCGCCTAGCGGTTTTTCTGACGCAGATTTGTATCTTCCCAGCTTCAACCAAACTACACAAACCCTTTTTTTCATGGTTTTAAATTATCTGTGGGCGGCGTTTTTCATCATCGCCTTCTGCATAGCGCTGTTTAAGCTCATCTTCTTCCAGGACGTGGAGATCTTCCAGAAGATGGTGACCAGCACTTTTGACAACGCCAAGACCGGCTTTGAGATCTCCCTGGGGCTGACCGGCGTCATGACCCTTTGGCTGGGGCTGATGAAAGTGGGGGAGCGGGGCGGCATCATCGCCATCTTCGCCAAACTGGTGGGGCCTTTCTTCAACCGTCTGTTCCCGGAGCTGCCCAAGAACCACCCAGTTTTCGGGTCTATCCTGATGAACTTTTCGGCCAACATGCTGGGGCTGGACAATGCGGCCACGCCGCTGGGGCTGAAGGCCATGAAGGAGATGCAGGAGCTGAACCCGGAGAAGGAAACTGCCAGCAACGCGCAGATCATGTTCCTGGTGCTCAATACCTCGGGGCTGACCATCATCCCCATCAGCATCATGGTGTTCAGGGCGCAACTCAAGGCCGCAGATCCGTCTGATATTTTCATTCCCATCTTACTGGCCACTTTCTTCTCCACCATCACCGGCTTGATTGCGGTGGCACTGTACCAGCGCATCAACCTGTTCAACCGCGTGATCATGGCGTATCTGGGGACTATGCTGCTCTTGATTGCCGGCATTATCTACTACTTCAACAGTATTCCGCAGGAGCAGATCAGTGTGATCTCACAGGTGGCCAGCAATGTGATTCTGTTCAGCATCATTGTCTCATTCATTGCGCTGGCGCTGGTACGCAAGGTGAACGTGTACGAAGCGTTCATAGAAGGCGCCAAAGAAGGGTTTTCAGTGGCAATCTCCATCATTCCGTATCTGGTTGCCATTCTGGTGGCCATTGGCGTGTTTAGGGTTTCTGGCGCGCTGGACATGCTGGTGAATGGTCTTGGGTATCTGATTGGCCTGATGGGGCTCAACACTGATTTTGTGCCGGCCCTGCCGGTGGCCTTCATGAAGCCGCTGAGCGGAAGCGGTGCCCGGGGGCTGATGGTGGAGGCCATGAACACCTACGGCGTAGATTCTTTTGTGGGTCGCCTGGCGGCCACCATTCAAGGCTCCACCGAAACCACCTTCTATGTCTTGGCGGTGTATTTTGGGTCTGTAGGCGTTCGTAAAACCCGCTACGCCCTCACCTGCGGCCTCCTGGCCGATCTGGCCGGGGTGATCGCCGCCATTTTCCTGGCGTACCTGTTCTTCCATTAAGTCTGTTTTCGGCCTGTTTTCCGGAAAACAGGCCGAAAACAGAAAACAGAAAAAGCCCGTCGCACCTGTCGGGCTTTTTCTGTTTTGGGGCTTAGCCGTTTACCAGTACTTTTAATGTAGCTACACACACTAAATACAAAGGACCAACTACCTTTGGAAACTTAGCGTTGAATAGACCTATGGCTGAAGAATATTTATAGAACCCTGACTTTCCGGTCATTCGGGCTGACTGGGAAGGCAACCGCCTGCGCAACGGCCGCTTTCTGGGCGAGTTCAAGGAAGAAAACCAATCTATGCTGGTGGCCTTGAAATGGATGCTGAGTAAAAATCCGCAGCGGGAAGAGAAGAAAAAAGATACATGGCTTCCGCCGGTGACAGACCCTGCCGCGTTTCTGCAGGGCAATGAAGACGGACTGATGTGGCTGGGGCACGCCACGTTTTTCATCCGCCTGGGCGGCACCACCTTTCTCACAGATCCGGTTTTCTACGGGGTTTCCTACCTCAAACGAAAGGTGCCGCTGCCGGTGCCGCCGGAGCAGCTGCCCAAGATTGACTACGTGCTGCTGTCACACGGGCACATGGACCATTGCGACAAGAAAAGCCTGCAGACCCTGCGCCAGCTGCAGCAATTCGCGGTGCTGACCTCTCTGAAAATGAAGACGCTGATTGAGCCGTGGCTGCCGGAAACAGAAATCATGGAAGCCGGTTGGTACCAGGAATACGTGCTGCCGCAGCCGCAGCTCAACGTGTACTTTCTGCCGTCGTTCCACTGGTACAAACGTGGTTTAGCAGACAACAACAAGATTCTGTGGGGGAGCTTTTTGCTGCAGACACCGGAGCAGACGCTGTATTTTGGCGCAGATTCTGGCTATGACCAACACTTTAAAGAAATAGCCCAACTGTTCCCCAGCATTGACACCTGCCTGTTAGGGGTGGGCGCGTACAGCCCGGCGTTTATCATGAAGCCCAGCCACACCAATCCGGCAGAGGCGGTGCAGGCGTTCAATGACTTGGGCGGAAAAACGCTGATCCCGATGCACTACGGCACCTTCGACCTTTCTGATGAGCCCATCAGTGAGCCGGTTCAGTGGTTGCAGCAGCTGGAAAAGAAAGGGGAGATTGCGGGGCAACTGAAAATTACAGGCATAGGGGAGGCGCATCTTTTTAATTCTCACTAACCGGAACAAACCTTTATTTGCAGAGGCAGCCGTATCTTTAGCCAAGAATTTCCAAACCAAACACCCATGCTTTACAACTTCACGAATGACTACAGCGAAGGCTGTCATCCGTCTATATTAGATAAACTGGCGGCCACCAACCTGACCCAGCAGCCCGGCTACGGGAACGATGAGTTCACTAAAGAAGCAGTGGAGGCCATCCGGCAGCTTTGCCAGAACCCAGAGGTAGACGTGCACCTGGTGGCGGGCGGCACCTTGGCCAACCTCATTGTGCTGGGGGCGGTGCTGAAAACCTTTGAGTCAGTGATCTGTGCCGAAAGCGGGCATATCAACAACCATGAGGCGGGCGCCATTGAGGCCACCGGCCATAAGATAGAAACGGTGCCCACCGCAGATGGAAAGTTGAGACCGGCAGATATACAGCCGCTGCTGAACAAGTTCCCGGAGTTCCATACCGTGAAACCGCGGGTGGTCTACATCTCCAACTCCACTGAGATTGGCACTATCTACAAGAAGCAGGAACTGGAGGAACTGTCTCGGTTTTGCCGGCAGAACAACCTGCTGCTGTTCCTGGACGGCGCACGGCTGGCCATGGCCTTGTCGGCGAAGAGCAATGACCTGACTATGGCTGATATTGCCGCACTCACCGACATCTTCTACCTGGGCGCCACCAAGTGCGGCGGCTTGATAGGCGAGGCCATTGTGGTGGCCAATGAAAGCCTGCGCAAAGACTTTAAATACTACATCAAACAACGGGGCGCCATGCTGGCGAAGGGAAGACTGTTGGGGATCCAGTTTGCCGAGCTGCTGCGCCAGAACCTGATGTTTGAGCTGGCCAACCACGCCAATACCCTAGCTGAACGGATCGCCCAGAACCTGCAGGCGCTGGGTTACGCCTTCCTGACCCAGCCTGAAACGAACCAGCTGTTCCCCATCCTGCCAGATTCCCTCATTGCCGAGCTAAGCAAGAAGTACGGGTTCTTTGTCTGGCGGAAAGCGCATGAAGGTTTTTCCGCGGTGCGGGTCATCACTTCCTGGGCCACCCCGCAGGAGCACGTGGAGCAGTTTATACAGGATCTGAAGGCGCTGTCACAGAAATAAACCAGGGAGCTGGCAGCCGCTTCCGCAGGTGAAGATACAGTCTTGATTCGGTTTCCGTTTTCAGGCTGTTTTTCCAAAAACAGCCCGAAAACGGGATTTTCACTTTCTGCCGTTTGCTTCCTGGAAAGTATCCGTTCCTGGTTCTTTCCCGTATCCTTTAGGAAAAGAGTTTTCACCTTAACCTATAGAGCGATGGCTGAAGAGAAAAATAAGAACCTGAACAACAACCAGAATACCGTAAGCAACCAGGCAGAACCCGGCCGTGTGCCGCAAGCCGTAGGCAAACTGCCGTTGCCAGATGATGTGAATGATAACCCTGGCCACGGCAACCAGGAACCAGGCATGACGCCTACCGGGGGCGGCCGTAAAGGCAACATCAGCGTGGAAGACGGTGGCAACACAGACGGAAGCTCTACCGGAAGCCGTTAATTCCTCTTCCAACAGAAAGGCCGCCACTGCTCAGCAGTGGCGGCCTTTCTGTTAGCTCTTGGGTGGGCGGGGTTTGTCATAGGTGAGCTTGAATTGGCTCAGGTCTGGCTGGTGCTTGCGTTTGCGGTGCAGCTCGTGCTCATACACCACCTGCCCCAGATCCCGCAGAAACGGAAACCCGATGGTGTCATACTCATACTTGCCGTCATTGTAGATCTCATCTTCGTTCACGTGCACGGTGGCGGTGAGCAGGAACTCCACCTTGTTCTCAAAATCCACCACATACGCGTTGTCGGTCAGGAACCCGAACGACTGGCCAATCTTGTTGAAGATCCTGATGTGCTCCGGTATCCGCTCGGTGCGGGTGGGGCCGCCAAACAGCAGGTATTTTACAAAGGCATCCGGGTACTGTTTTTCCGCATATGCAGGGTAAGCGGTTTCCCTGGGCAGCTGTGACAGGTACTGGTACAGGAACCGGTAATCTTCTGGGGTCAGGTGGAAGCGGTTTTGCACCGGCACGCTCTCCGGGAACAGCACCGCCCGCAGCATCTGGTGCTGGTCTTCCAGCGCAAACGTGTTGGAATAGGCAAAGTCCCGCGGCTCCATCACCAGCTTGTCTTCATTGGTCACATTGCCCTTGCCCATGAAAATAGGGGTAGGGTTTTTGTAGTCTTTCCCGCTTTTGATCAGCCCCTGCTGGTAGATCACCTGTCCGTCTTTCAGGAAGCTCACCGGGTTGGTGTACTGGTCCAGCTCAATGGGCAGAAAGCGGGCCAGCCTGATGGGCAGCCGCACACTGGCGTACCCCTTGGCTTTCAGACCCTCGTTCAAAGGCTCCTGGCCCATGAACTCATACAGGCGGTTGTAGGCGTCATTGTCACTGGTCACCAGAATCTTCTTAATGTAATGGGCAATGCTGGGGAAACCGTTGGCAGATGTTTTGTCTTGCAGCACCTTGGTCTGGCCTTGGTAGGCGCTATCTGTGAGCATGACGGTTTCTTTGTTGAGGCCGTCAATCTTCAGGGTGTTGATTTTCTCCAGCGCCATGAGCGCGGCGGGTAACTTCACTGTACTGGCCGGGTTAAAGTAGTTGTTCTGATCTACCTGGTACCGGTACGTCTTGAAAGAAGGCGTATTGTTCCTGTCGCGGTCAATCTGCGTATATAGAATCTGGATCTTATATTTCCCCGGGTTCGCCAGCAGCGTTTTGAACTTGGCTGGGTGCTTTTGCAGAAGCTGGGCTAAGAATTTGTCTGTTTTGGCTTGCGCCGAAGCTGCGGTGGAGAGCATAAGGGAGCAGAGGAGGAAAGAAAGAAAGTACTTCATGTTGGGTTCAGCAGGTCAGGGGTGAAGGAGATGGGAGCCAATATTAGTAAATTCGCCCCATCCCGCAATTCCTTGCCTTCCGTTCCTGTAATCAAAAGTGTTTTTCCCATGCAGAACCCGTTCCAGCTTGGAGACACCCGGCAGTACCAGAAAACTGTAACCGCCCAGGACTTAGCCCGTTTTGAAAGTGGGCTGGTGCACCCCGTTTGCTCCACCTTCGCGCTGGCGCAGGCCATGGAGTGGGCGGCGCGGCTGTTTGTGCTGGAGATGAAAGACCCGGACGAGGAAGGCATTGGCACCATGCTGCACATTGACCACCACGGCCCCGCGTTTGAAGGGGAGACGCTCCGGCTGGAGGCGGTCTTTCAGGAGCTGACCGGCAATACCCTCACGTGTGCGGTGACCGTACGGGTGGGGGAGCGGCTGGTGGCCACCGGGCAAACCGGGCAGAAGATTTTGAAAAAAGAGAAGATAGAACGACTTTTGAAGAATAGAAACGCATAAATGGCGAAACAGAAAGACAAAGACAGGCTCCAGAAAACGGTGAACATTTCTAACCGGCGTGCCTCTTATGAATACCAGTTCCTGGACAAGTACATTGCCGGCATGGTGTTGCGCGGCACGGAGATCAAATCCATTAGGGAGGGCAACGTGAACCTCACCGATGGCTACTGCACCTTTCACGGGAACGAGCTGTTCCTGCACCAGATCACCATTGCCAAATACACAGAGGGCACCCACTACAACCATGAGCCCACCCGTGACCGCAAGCTGCTCCTGAACAAACGGGAGCTGAAGAAGCTCAAAGAGGGTGCCCAGGAGCAGGGCGTCACCATGATCCCCACGCGGCTCTTCATCAATGACCGCGGCTTCGCCAAGGTAGAGATAGCGCTGGCCAAGGGGAAGAAACTCTTTGACAAACGCGAAGACATCAAAGAACGCGACATCAAGCGTGAAATGGCCAGGGAACGGTACTAAGAATTAGGAATTAAGAATTGGAATAGAGCAATGGTTCACTGCTTGTGGTGCTCCCATAATCATACAGCTTGCCTCAGTTCTTCTTCATTTATGGAGCTGTAAAGTTTTTTCTTGATCTGCCTCTGCTTAGGCTTCTCTTCTGGGTCTACTTCTTCCTGGCTATTTACCTAAATGTCTTTTAATACCTGATCAACTGCAGACTCCACCTTTTATCATCCTGAAAGGATCTTAGGGAACAGGGGGCGAACTAGAAAAGCAGGTGCCTTTTTTGATTCTCCCCTTGAGGGGAGCGAAGAGGGGTGTTGACACCAGCTGATCTTCGCATTGCCCTCACTTCATTGTAGTAAAGAAGGAATAGAATTAATCTAGTGATTTTCAGCAACGCCTGCTCTCCTGTGTAAACACCCCACTGGCTCCCCTCAACGGGCGAATCTGGTTCAAATAAACAAATTACCTAATTTCCTGTTTTCGGGCTGTTTTTCAGAAAACAGGCCGAAAACAGGAACAGCGCTAGAAATTCCGGCGGAAAAGTGAGAAATTGCTCCTTTATTTTGTTCACCAATTCTCACATTCACTCAATCACGCATTACCTTGAACTTCGGGATTTGTAAACTGAGTCTGGTGCCGGTGCGCCGGGAGCCATCTGATAAAAGCGAAATGATCTCGCAGTTGGTGTTTGGCGAGTGCTATCAGGTGCTGCAGACCCAGGAGAAGTGGCTCCAGATTCAGAATGCGGCAGATGACTATGAGGGGTGGATTGACTTCAAGCAGCATTTCCCCGTTACAGACACCTACTTTCAGGAGTGGAAAAATGAGAAACACGCCCGCTCCATGGATGTGGTGCAGACCGTGAGCGGCACAGACGGGGTAACCCCCATTGGCCTGGGCAGCGTACTCCCTTTCTTTGACGGCATGACCATTAGGGTTGGAGACGAGAAAATGCTTTACAACGGCCGCGCCACCAACCCCAACCTTCCTTACCGCGAAAATTTTCTGCAGAAGATAGCCCTTCAGTTTAAGAAGGCGCCCTACCTGTGGGGCGGGAAATCCATCTTCGGGATAGACTGCTCGGGATTTGTGCAGCAGGTGTACGGGCTGTGCGGCTACCAGCTTCGGCGGGACGCCTACCAGCAGGTGGTGCACGGGCAGGAGGTGCACTTTGTGGCGCAGTCCAGACCCGGTGACGTCGCCTTTTTTGACAATGACGAAGGCCGCATCATTCACGTGGGCCTGGTGCTGGAAGACCAGAAAATCATTCACGCCTCCGGCGAGGTGCGCATAGACCAGCTGGACCACTACGGCATCTACAACCGGGATGCCAAACGCTATTCCCACAAGCTGCGCATCATCAAACGAATTCTGGAGTAACCTTCGGCGGCTGATTCTCAGGGAGGTATGGCATCTGATGAAGATTTTACGTATCTTACAGGAGCAATCACTGAGCCGGACGCGTTATGAACGAAAAGGTACTCTTACTGAACCAGGATTTCACCGCCATTGCCACCTGCAGCCTGCACAAGGCGTTTGTGCTGCTGTACCTGCAGAAGGCCGAGTTGGTGGCGCAGGACCTTCTGAACGGCCTTCGCACGGTGAGCCACACCTACCCGCGGCCGCTGGTGATCAGGTTGCAGCGTTACGTGCGGGTTCCCTATAAAGGCATTGCGCTCACCCGCCAGAACATCATGCGCCGTGACGGCTACCGCTGCCAGTACTGCGGGGCTTCCAGAAACCTTACCCTGGACCATTTGCTTCCGCGCTCCCGCGGCGGGCAGAGCACCTGGCACAACCTTATTACCGCCTGCTCCCGCTGTAACTCCAAGAAAGGCGACCGTACCCCAGAGGAAGTGCAGATGAAACTGGCCAGAAAACCCTTCAAACCGTCTTTGGTCTCGTTCCTGCGCGAAAGCATACAGGATGTTGACCACGCCTGGATGCCGTATCTGGGGGAGCGGGTGCGGGCATAGGAGTAGTACATTGAATAGATGATATACAATTATTAACCGTTTCATATGTTGAGAAAAGCATTTTTTGTAGTTGTGTTGGCAGCCTTTGTTGCCCCTGTAGCGCTTCAGGCGCAGGATTTCCCAGGCAAGGGTACGCTCAGGGATTTGAGAATCACCAGTTCGCAAGGGGTCAGCGAACCCGTAAAGGCCCTCTTCCTGATTAAAACCGATGCGGGCAATGTACCAGTTTCCCTAGCGAGCATTGAGCAGATTGTTCCTGAATGGATTGAAGCCATAGATGTGATCAAAAGTCAGGCTGCCGTGCAGCAATTTGGAGAAAAAGGGAGGGAAGGTGTTATTCTGATTAAAATAAAACCAGAGCGGGAGCAGCAGGTTCTGCAGATGGTGAAAAAAGGTTAGCCTTAACCTCTGGTGGTGGGCATAAAGTCACAGCTATACAGCCTCTCGTTACGTACAGCCACTCCTTTCTGTCTGAGAGCTAGCCCCTGCCATCTCACCAGGGTCCTACCAACTTAGCCCTTCCAATCCATAAGGGGTAAGGTGATTTGCCTATGCAAAAAGGCGTAACCTAACGTTCAGCTTAAAGCCATCTCTTACATAGAAGGCTTGTCACCTCTGTTCTGTTTCTGGCCTGTTTTCAGAAAAACAGGCCAGAAACAGAGGGAACCCCGTCATGGGCATATCCCAAAAGCTTGAGCAGGCAGATAAGAGAGAAGTTTGTCATTTTCCGGAGCAGGGAAGGTGCTGGAACTGCCTGCCCCTGCGCTACGGCAGTTATTGAGAATCTAATCAGTTTCTTGCTGAGAAACAGCGAAATGCATAACTTTGCCCTGTAAACAGAGCGCCAACTCCCCCTTCAGGCGCTCCCGGCTGTTCAGCCGGAAAGAATTGATACCCATAGCTTTGTGTTTCTGGCTTCTTTTTTTGAAAACAGGCTGAAAACGTGCTGTGGTGTGGCCGTGCTCTATATTCTATCTAAACCCTTTTGTAAAATGAAAAGATTGCTACTTGTTTTTCTCCTGCTGGGAGCGGTGTGCTCCTATGAGGCTGCTGCCCAAGATGCCAATGCCAAACCAATCAAGGTGAAGCTAGGCAAGACCTCCCTGTCTGTGCACCCAGACGCCTCTTACTTTGTGAAACTGGAAGACCGTACCATAGAATTGGAGCAGCTGGCCCTGGACCAGATTGACCAGGCCTGGATTGCCGCCGCTGAGGCCCTGAAACCCGAACAGGCCATGGAAGCGTTTGGCGATAAAGGAGAGTATGGCGTGGTGCTGATCACTTTCACTAAAAAGAACGAGGCTGAGGCGCTAAAACTGATCCAGGACGTGAAGCGCCGGAAAATGTAATTCCGGCTACTGTAGCCAGAGGTTGCCACGTGCGTTTTAGGGCTGTTTTTCTGAAAACAGCCCTAAAACGCACGTTTCCTTTTCAGGGACAGGAAGGCTTGCCTGTCAAGGCGTTAGATATTATTTGAACGGTTTAACCGTATTGATTCCCAAAAAATTCGTACCTTCGCGCCGCATTCAAGGCGGATGCCCCGTGTTCTCAGGTGAGGCCATGGGTATGTAACATAAGCTACGCGGGGTTAAGTGGTTCTGTGACTACGCGTTATTTTAGTGAACCAGCATAGAAATATGGCAAATGTAGAAGATTTTGACTGGGGCCAGTACGAGTCTCAGGGTTTCGGTGGAGGTTACTCTGCGGCGCAGAGAGCTGAAATGGAACAAATGTACGCCGACACCCTGAACACCGTTCAGGAAGAGGAAGTAATCACCGGTACGGTGGTGGGTATCACTGACCGTGATGTGATCCTGAACATCGGCTTTAAGTCAGACGGGTTGGTACCTGTTTCAGAATTCCGTGACATGCCGGAGCTGAAGGTGGGTGACACCGTTGAGGTTTTCATTGAAGACCAGGAAGACCCTAACGGTCAGCTGATCCTGTCTCGCAAGAAAGCCAAAATTGTAAAAGCTTGGGAGAAAATCTACGGCGCCCTTGAGAACGACCTGGTTCTGGAAGGTGTGGTGAAACGCAGAACCAAAGGTGGTTTGATCACTGACCTTTACGGCGTAGAGGCCTTCTTGCCAGGTTCTCAGATTGATGTGAAACCTATCCGCGACTTTGATGTGTACGTGGGTAAGAAAATGGAAGTGAAAGTGGTGAAAATCAACGCCGCTTTTGACAACGTAGTAGTTTCGCACAAAGTCCTGATTGAGAAAGATCTGGAGCAGCAGCGTGCCGCTATCCTGAACAACCTTGAAAAAGGTCAGGTTCTGGAAGGTGTGATCAAGAACATGACCAACTTTGGGGTGTTCATTGACCTTGGTGGCGTAGACGGTCTGTTGCACATCACTGATATTTCATGGGGCCGCATCAACCACCCGCAAGAGGTGTTGGAGCTGGACCAGAAAGTAAACGTGGTAGTTCTGGACTTCGACGACGACAAGAAGCGTATTTCTTTGGGCATGAAGCAGCTGACTGCTCACCCATGGGATGCCCTCCCTGCCGAAGTAGAGGTTGGCTCACGCGTACGCGGCAGAATTGTGAACGTAGCAGATTACGGTGCGTTCTTAGAACTGATGCCAGGCGTAGAAGGCTTGATCCACGTATCAGAAATGTCATGGTCTCAGCACCTGCGCAACCCACAAGACTTCATCAAACAAGGTGATGAGATTGAGGCTGTTGTGTTGACCCTTGACAGAGATGAGCGCAAAATGTCTCTGGGCATTAAGCAACTGTCTGAAGATCCTTGGACCAAGCAAGATGTATTGACCAAATATGCCGTGGGTACTAAGCACACAGGTGTGGTTAGAAACCTGACCAACTTTGGTCTGTTCATTGAACTGGAAGAAGGCGTAGACGGTCTGGTACACGTATCTGACCTGTCCTGGACTAAGAAAATCAAACACCCATCTGAGTTTGTGAAAGTTGGTGATAACTTAGACGTAGTGGTTCTGGAGCTGGATGCTTCTGCCCGTCGTCTGGCGTTAGGCCACAAGCAACTGGAAGAAAACCCATGGGATACGTTTGCTACCGTATTCACCATTGGCTCAACCCACAAAGCAACGGTGTTAGAGAAATCTGACCGTGGTGCTACCCTGGAGCTGCCTTACGGTATTGAAGGTTTCGCATTCCCTAAAGGCTTGTCAAAAGAAGACGGTACTGCCGTTGAAGCTGGTGAGCAGTTAGATTTCAAAGTAACTGAGTTCTCTAAAGAAGATCGTAAGATCATCTTGTCGCACACTGCCAGCCACACGGCTCAGCCAGAAGATGCTAAGAAAGCCAAGTTTGCTAAGAAAGACGCTCCTGCCGGTGCCGCCAAAGCTGCTGCCCCTGCTGCTCCTAAGAAAGACGAAGTGCGTTCAACCTTAGGTGACCTGGATGCCCTTTCTGCTTTGAAAGACCAAATGATGGAAAGCGAAAAAGAAGCCGGTGAGAAAAAATTAGCCGCTGCTGCCAAAGCACGTGCTGAGAAATCTGGTGACGCTGACAGCGCTGAGTCTGCTGAATAAGTTCTGAACGGGTTTTTGACCTGTTTTCCTGAAAAGAGCCCCAAAACACGGGGCTCTTTTTTTTGCCCCCCTGCAGCCTCCAGCTTTCATTCAGCCCGTTGCAATTCCAGCAGTTTCTAAAATTGAACTCAGAAAGGCAGATTGGGAAGGAGGGAAGCCTCTTCTGTACAGGCTGATGGTAAGAAGGCAGCATTAGAGAAAGACGGTTTCCTCCTTTGGCAAAGCACTTAGCCAGGTATAGCCAAAAAAAATAGCTTCTTATCTCTTTGATTACATGTGATTTAAGGAGCCATAAGCCTTCTGCGCCCGGGGAAACCGTTAAAAAAATGCCATAAAATTGGCGCAGTAATAGAAAGTGGCTATATTTGCACTCCCAATCACGGTAACGTGGCCGAGTGGCTAGGCAGAGCTCTGCAAAAGCTCGTACAGCGGTTCGAATCCGCTCGTTACCTCAACTAAGGACAGAAACCCCGCTCAGGTATTACCTGAAGCGGGGTTTTCGTTTTTACAGGTTCTCAAACAGGAAATAAATCTCTCAAGCGCCCTTCTCCGCTTGTTGCTAAGAGCTTGTTTACATTTTGATTTTGCAAGCGAAAACGGGGAGCGAAGGGTTCTGGCAAATCGTTTATTGAGCAGCATAGTAGCGTTATGGTGCGATAAAAAGGTGAAGACAGGTTCTTTCGATACCCGTTTGCAGCTTAAAAAACAAATTAATACAAGCTTTAAGAGTCTCCTTGCCCGGTACGCAGCTGGCTGTTGATCTATGCAGGCTATGGGGTTTACGCTTTTTTGAGGGTTCCTTTCCCTGGCACCTTTCCAGGTGATTTTAGCCGCCGGTATTACCTTCCTCTCCCCATGTTTTCCCGTAAGGCAGGGTTAGTTACCTACCCGCCAGCTGTGGGTTAAGTAGTTTCCGCAGGAAGGGTTTGCGGCAACTATCATATCTGTATTTCCGGCAAATCTTTTGCCAAAAATCTACGTAAGCCGAACATCTATTAGCAATGTGATGCTTTTTGAAGCATCTGCCTGTATTGAATTGATAAATTCTTAAACTTGATTGGTTGTCAGAGCTTTACAGGCAAAAGCAACTAAGTACCCCCATTAGAACGCTGACACTGCATGAGTGAGAAAAACACCGGCCAGGAGGGAAAACCGCTTCCGTCATTTGAGTACAGGATTCCCAACGGCACCTTGATCGCCATTGGCGGACGTGAGAATAAAGGAGAAGAACCGGAAACTGGTTCAACCAGTAAGGAGAACCTGAATTTTGTGAGAAATGAGATTCTTGAACGGTTTGTGCAAGAGCTGGAAGGCAAGAATCCCTTGATCGTAGTCATTCCTACGGCCTCCTCCCTACCAGAAGAGGTGGGGCAGGATTATGTGAAGGTCTTTAAAAATCTAAAAGTCAACAACGTACAGGTGCTGGACATACGCTCCCGCGAAGACTCCTGCAAGGAGGAGCACCTGGATATGATCAGGAAAGCGGCGGGCGTCATGTTCACCGGGGGCGACCAGCTTCGGCTCACGGCCATCTTTGGCGGTACAGAGATCATGCGCCTGATCAAAGAGCGCTATTTCAAAGAGAAGCTGGTAGTAGCAGGCACCAGTGCCGGTGCGGCCGCTATGTCTACCCAGATGATTTACCAGGGCATGAGCGGCGGCGGTTTCATCAAAGGCTCTGTGAGCATAACGGCCGGCCTGGAGCTGATCAATGACGCCGCCATTGACACGCACTTCATTGCCCGGGGGCGCATGGTGAGAATGGCCCAAATGATTGCCACCAACCCCACGTTTATAGGCATTGGCCTGGAAGAAGACACCGGCATTGTGGTAAAGAAGGGGCGGGAAATAGAGGTGATAGGAAGCGGTTTGGTGGTGATTGTAGACGGCCGCAGCAGCACAGCAACCAACATATACAAGGTGGAGGAAGGCGTTCCAGTCACCATCAGAGACCTTAAAGTCCATTTGCTAGGCAAAGGAGACACGTATACCATGGAAATTTTTTAACACAACTCTCACTGAATTCTATCTTTTGAGTTTCAAGATTTATGAAAATCGCTGAATTGCGCATCATGCGCGGACCAAACTTTTGGTCAGTTAAACACCCGAAGATTATTGTGCTCAAGCTGGACATGGGAGACTATGCTGGTGTTTCTACCGCCCAGATCCCAGATTTTGCGCAGCGGCTGGAAGAAATGTTCCCCGGTATGGTAGAGCACCGCAGTACGGAGGGGCAGGAGGGCGGCTACTTAAAGCGGGTACGGGAAGAGGGTGTGCCGTTAAGCAATGTGGTAGAGCACGTGGCGCTGGAACTGCAGACCTTAGGGGGGATGGAGTGCGGGTTTGGGCGGTCTTATCCGGCCCCGCAGCCGGGGTTTGAGTACGTGGTGTTCTCTTACCAGGAAGAAAAAGCCGGTGAATATGCCGCAGAGGCGGCCATACGCGTGGTGACGGCACTGGCAAAAGGGGAGCAGTATGACATTCAACCAGATGTACTGGAACTGCATGAGATACGGGAAGATGAGCACATTGGCCCCAGTACCTATTCAATTGTCTCAGAGGCCGTAGCCCGCGGTATTCCTTACATCAGGCTCAACAAGCATTCCCTCATCCAGTTGGGGTATGGGGTGCACCAGAAGCGCATTCAGGCCACCATGACCTGCCGTACCGCCGCCTTCGCCACTGAGATTGCCGGTGACAAGAGCGCCACCAAAGACATGCTGCGGGAGGCCGGGGTACCGGTGCCCAAAGGGGAGATAGTGTATTCTGTAGATGAACTGAAGGAGGCGGTAGAGTACCTGGGGTACCCAATTGTGACCAAACCCTTAGACGGCAACCACGGCAAGGGGGCCGGTATCAACCTCAGGTCCTGGGCCGAGGCCATTGCCGGTTTCAAGATGGCGCAGAAATACTCTGATGCCGTGATTGTAGAGCAGTTCATTGAAGGCTATGACTTCCGGATGCTGGTTATCAACAAGAAGTTTGTGGCCGCCGCCAAACGCACGCCCGCCATGGTGGTAGGAGACGGTGTCTCTACCGTACAGGAACTGATCAATAAAGTAAACAGTGACCCAAGACGGGGCGTGGGGCATGAAAAAGTGCTTACCAGAATAACCGTTGACAAAGACACCAAAGGCATTCTGGAAAAGAAGGGCTACACCCTCAAAACTATCCTCGCGGAAGGGGAGGAACTGATGCTGAAGAGCACGGCCAACCTTTCTACCGGAGGCACCGCCACTGACGTCACAGATCTGGTAGACCCCTACAACATTTTAATGGCGGAACGCATTGCCGGCACCATTGGGTTGGACATCTGCGGCATTGACGTGGTTACCTCAGACATAGCCATACCGTTGCCAGAGGCCCGTGGGGCTGTGATAGAGGTTAATGCGGCCCCTGGGTTCAGAATGCACATCTCACCAACAGATGGTCTGCCGCGCAACGTGGCAGAACCGGTGATTGACATGCTGTTTCCCCGTGATTGCCCTTCGCGCATTCCCATCATTGCCGTGACCGGAACCAACGGGAAAACCACGACCTCCCGTTTAATTGCCCACCTGGTGAAATCAAAAGGCTACCACGTAGGCTTCACCACCACAGACGGCATCTACATACAGGACAAGATGCTCCAGAAAGGGGATACCACCGGGGCAAAGAGCACAGAGTTTGTGTTGCGGGACCCAACGGTCAATTTTGCGGTGCTGGAGTGCGCCCGCGGCGGAATGCTACGCTCGGGCCTGGGCTTCCAGAACTGTGACATTGGCATAGTAACCAATGTGGCCGAAGACCATCTGGGGCTGCGCGATATTTACACTTTAGAAGACATGGCCAAGGTGAAGGCCGTCGTTCCCAAGAGTGTGAGCAAAGACGGCTACGCCATTCTAAACGCAGATGATGACCTGGTGTACGAGATGGCCAAAGAGGTAGAGGCAAAGGTGGCCTTCTTCAGCATGGACGAAAACAACCCGCGCATTCTCAAGCATGTGGCCAAAGGCGGCATTGCCGCCGTCTTTGAGAACGGCTTCATTTCCATCTTCAAGAACACCTATAAAATACGGGTTGACCGCGTGGCAGACATCCCGTTGACGTTTGGCGGCAGGGCCAGGTTTAACATTGAAAACGTACTGGCGGCCACCCTGGCGGGGTATTTGTCCCATTTTGAGATCAGTGAGATCAAGACCGCGCTGAGAACCTTTATTCCTTCCCCCACCAAGACCCCGGGCCGCATGAACCTCTTCAAGTTCCCCACCTTTGAGGTGCTGGTGGACTATGCCCACAACCCCGCCGGCATGAAAGGCATTGCTGAATTCCTGGAGAATGTAGACGCCCGTAAAAAAGTAGGGATCATTGCCGGGGTAGGGGACCGGCGTGATGAAGACATGGTAGAGCTGGGGAAACTGGCGGCCCAGATGTTTGATGAGGTGATCATACGCCTAGACAAGGACCTGCGGGGCAGAACCGGTGATGAAATCAATAAACACGTGATCAACGGCATTATGCAGGTAGACCCTGAGAAACCGTACCGCATCATTCAGCAGGAGATGAGTGCTATTGCCTACGCGCTGGAGCATGCTGAGCGTAACTCCTTCATCACCATCTTCTCAGAAGACATCTCAGAAGCCATCAAGCTCATTGAAAACTTCAAGGTAATCCAAGACCGGAGGGTACTGGTAGATTAGTGAGTGGAGGCATGGGGGAATCTTTAGAGGTTGTTTAAATTTTGGTCTTGTGGCGAAAAATGGGTGTAAAAGGTTATGGCGAAGCGATTTTGAGCGGCCTAGCAGCGCTACGGCGCGAGAAAATGGCCAGCTCAGGTTCTTTTGATGCCATTTTTAAGTACGAAAGACAAGTTTAATCATACTCTTAAATGTAAGCATGTGCCAAATCTTATTTTCTGTTTTTGGGCTGTTTTGTGAAAAACAGGCTAAAAACAGGAATAGGTAATCCTGTCAAAATCCCTGTATTGTCCGCCTGTAAGGAAATGGCTGGCGGGTAAGAAACGTTCTTCTTACCCGCCAGCCATTTATTTACAGGAGACATCAACAACAGCGTATTTTAACCTTGAAGCAGTTTAGCGTTTTATATTCAGGTTATGGCGCCAGCGTGGGCTTGTGCATTATGGGAAGCGAAGCCGCTGTTTCCGGGCTGTTTTTGCGAAAGTAGCTTCAAAACGCAGGCAAACACTCGCGCAGGTGCCACGCCATGATTCGTCACTATCCATTCAACCAGGAAAAACCAGAGACAGCTTCATTGACAGCTTGCCGGTTAAACCCCGTTCACCCCTTCCCGCAATACGTATTCAAAAAAGAAGCCCGGAAACATTTTGCGTTTCCGGGCTTCTTTTTGAAAAACAGGGCTAAAACGGTTATTTCAGCGTGAAAGAGGACGTACCAATAAGGTAGCCGCCTGAGTAGAATTCAACGGTATGTTTGCCGGTCTTGTACGGGCTGCCTTTGGAGTACAGGAACGTGACCTGCTGCTGTGAGTTGTCAAAGACCACGTCACGTTTGCTCGTGTAGAAAATCTCTTTGCCTTCGTACTCAAATGTTCCAGAACCGGTGGCCAGGTTGTAGAGGGCAGAGCCGTCTGGCTCAATCAGACGCATCATGATCTCTTTGTTTTCCTTGGGCGCCACCTCGTTTCTGCCAAGCCTGAACGTGAATTTGATCTTGTCTACGCGCTTGGCTTTGTACTCCTCGTCATCGTCTTCTTTCTCTTTGCCTTTGTCATTCAGGATGGTCACCTGAATATGCTGGGCCTCCAGCTTTGAGGCCAGGGCTACCTTTTCCTCCAGTTCCTTGTTGGTAGAAGAAATTCTGCTGATGGAGTCAGACAGCTTGTTCTGGGTGGTCTTCAGGCCCGTCACCTCGGTGAAAAGCTCCTCATTGGCCTCCTGCAGCTTGGCCATCTCCTCGTCCTTTTTCCGGAGGGCCACTTCCAGGTTCTGCGCCCGCTGCTGGAAACGTTTCTGGTCAGCAATGGTGAACGAGCTGTTCCGGAAAGACCGGAGCTGGGCCAGGTCAGAGTTAATAGCGGCAATGCGGGTTTCCAGGGAGTCATTGGCCAGGCCCAGGGACCTCAGTTCGTTGCTCTGGCGCTCAAAATCAGCCTTGAGGGCTTCATAGACTTTGATCTGGTTCTCCAGTTCGGTATTCTTTACTTTAATAATTTCCTTCTGCTCCTCACTCTCCTGCGTCTTCTGCTGCTGCATGTAAATGAGAATACCATTGATGCTGAGCAGTACAATAATAAGGCCTACCACTAAGAGTTTGCGGTTGCTGTCCTTTTCGGGTGTTTCGGTTGCCATTGGGTAATTGGGGTTGGTGAATGGATTTCCGCCATTTCGTATTCTTACAAAAATACGGTTCTATCTATCCTTTGCAAATAACGGGTTAAAATACTTCCTTGGGGCCATGCCTACAGAACAAGACTTAAATGAGGCCTACTGGGCAAACCGGTACCGGCAAAACCAGACCCAGTGGGACGTGGGGGCCGCCACTGAACCGCTCAAGGCGTACATTGACCAGCTCACCCGCAAAGACCAGCGTATCTTACTGGCGGGCGGCGGAAATGGTTACGAAGCCGAGTATCTGCACCAGCAGGGGTTCACGCAGGTCTTCCTGCTGGACTTTGCGGCTGAGCCATTGGCCAACTTTCAGCGCCGGGTGCCTGACTTCCCGCGGGAGCACCTCCTGCGGCAGGATTTCTTTTCCTTAACGCCGCACCGGTTTGATTTGGTATTGGAGCAGACCTTCTTCTGCGCCCTGCCCAGACACCGGCGTGCGCAGTATGCCCGCCAAGTCTTTGACCTGCTGGTTCCTGGCGGGAAGCTGGCTGGGGTTCTTTTTTCTGAGGAATTTGAGAAAGAGGGGCCGCCCTTTGGCGGGACCGCCCCGGAATACCAGTCCTATTTTGAGCCGTATTTCAGGTTCAGCCACTTTGCACCCTGCTACAATTCTATCAAACCTAGACAGGGGCGGGAATTGTTTATAGTGCTGGAGCGGCGGGAGCGCATGCAGTTTCTGGCGTGAGATTCTAGAATTTGCTTAATTTTGGACAAAGGCCGAAGACATGCCACTGGGAGCGGCACAACAGCTGCCGCCGGTATTTCTGTTTTTGGGCTGTTTTTCTGAAAACAGGCCTAAAACAGCTTTTAACTCTTCTGCCAAACCATAACTTCGTAACGTATTTGAACCATGACTATTTCCATCCCTAAACTACAACATACAGACAGCGGCAACTTCTTCCTGATGGCGGGCCCGTGCGCCATTGAGGGCGAGGAGATGGCATTGGAGATTGCCGGTGAGCTGGTGCGCATCTCTAACCGGCTGCGCATCCCGTTGATTTTCAAAGGTTCTTACCGCAAAGCAAACCGTTCCCGCCGTGACTCGTTCACCGGCATTGGCGACGAGAAGGCGCTGAAGATCCTGGCCAAAGTGAGCGAGACCTTCGGGATCCCCACCGTGACCGACATCCATGAGAGCCATGAGGCGGCCATGGCCGCCGAGTACGTTGATGTGCTGCAGATCCCCGCGTTCCTCTGCCGCCAGACAGACTTGTTGATTGCCGCCGCTGAGACCGGCAAAGTGGTGAACATCAAAAAAGGCCAGTTCCTGTCTGGGGAGTCCATGAAATTTGCCGTGGAGAAAGTGCGGGACTCCGGCAACAACAACGTGATTCTCACCGACCGCGGCAACAGCTTCGGGTATTCTGATCTGGTGGTGGACTTCCGGAATATTCCGGCCATGCGGGAAAACCAGGTGCCGGTGGTCATGGATGTGACGCACTCCTTGCAGCAGCCTAACCAAACCTCTGGCGTAACCGGCGGCCGCCCCGCGCTGATTGAGACCATTGCCAAAGCGGCCATTGCCGTTGGCGCAGACGGTTTATTTATTGAAACGCACCCAACGCCCGCCACTGCCAAGTCAGACGGAGCCAACATGCTGCAGCTCTCTAACCTGGAAGGTCTGCTGGAGCGTCTGGTAAGAATCAGGGAAGCAATCCGCTAGAGGGGAATCCCTGTTTTGGGGCTGTTTTTCTGAAAACAGCCCCAAAACAGGGGGAATCCTTTTCTTTTACAACATTCCTGTGTCTTCTTTGGCGCAAGCATTTGCTGATGCCCACGCACTCCTTTTCAGAAACCCGTGGTCACCAGCAAATGCTTGCGCCATTTTTATTAAAAGACATTTGGCTAAAAACGCAGCGTGAAATGCTGCTTGGGCTGGTTGGTCCGGAAGAAAACGAGGCCCATGTAGAAGAGGTCTACTGTGAGCAGCACTTGCGGGTGCTGCTTTATTTTCTGCCAGGCTTGGGCCATTTCAGCAGACCAGTAGATGTCATCAAAGATGAAGACGCTGCCTTCATGGGCTTTGGGCAGACACAAATCAAAGTAGCGGAGAGTAGGTTCCAGACGGTGGTTGCCGTCAAAGAACACAAAGTCCAGCTGCTCTATCTGTTCAAGGGTTTGGGGCAGCGTCTGGTCCATATTGCCTTCCACCAGCCGCACGTTCTGCAGCCCCAGGTACTGCATGTTTCTCCTGGCCTGGGCCGCAATGGCTGGGCATCCCTCCAGGGTGTAGAGGTTTGCCTTTTCCCTGGCCAGACCCAGATAGCCGGTGGTGAGGCCAAGGGAGGTGCCCAGTTCCAGAACAGTGGCGGGTTGAAAATGGTTGGCCAGCCTGAACAGCAACTGCCCCAGACGGGCCGGTTTGGCCGCAGTGCGGGCAATGTCTGCCACTTTGCGTTTTCTGGTGTTTTGGGTATGGGAGCCGGCCCCAAAGTCAGTGACGGCCAGCTCTGTCTGGTCTTGCAGCAGCTTTTCTCTGAGGGCCTCTACCTTGTCATAGGCCAGGAAATGGCCGTTGTGGTGAATGATAAAGCAGTAGAGATTGAATACAAAAGGGGAGTGCAGGCCATGTGCATTCCCTGAACGCCACCAGAACGAGGCGTACCTGTAAACCATAGCGGCCTGTTGCAACAAGAGCAGTGATTAGTTAAGCTTGTAAGGAACAATTAAGGTGAACTCCGGAATGGACACGTAGAACTGACGCCCGTCTACCAGGCGCTCCATGAGAAACGTGCCCGCCATTTTACCAATGCTGGTCTTAAGGTTGCAGCCAGACACATACTGGTGGCTCTCGCCGGGTTCCAGCACCGGTTGCTGCCCTACCACGCCTTCGCCCTCCACTTCGCGCACCTCATTGTTAGAATCATAGATGTGCCAGTGGCGGCGTAACAACTTTACCGTAAATTCGCTGTTGTTCTCTATAGAAATCTTATAGGCGAACACAAAGTGCTGCTGGGCCGGACTGGAGTAGTCAGGGAGGTAGTTCGTGGTAACGTGAACGGTTACTCCTTGGGTTGTTTTCGTATCCATGCGTGCCTTTATTTGGTATAAAGAAGAACAGCCTATCTGGTAAATAAGTTTAGCCAGCCGGATTCTTGCTTAAAATTACACAGAAAACCATTAACATGTCACCTCTCTATGCAGGTAAAAATTGAAAGCAGCTGGCAACAGGTCCTGCAAGACGAATTTGAGAAGCCTTATTTTCAGGAGCTCATCCAGTTTGTAAAGTCAGAATATGCCACTACAGAAGTTTATCCGGCTGGTAAAAACATTTTCCATGCCTTTGAGGAATGCCCGTTTGACCAAGTGCGGGTGGTCATTCTGGGCCAGGACCCGTACCACGGCAAAGGGCAGGCCAACGGGCTGGCATTCTCGGTGAGTGAAGGAATCAGAACGCCTCCCTCTTTGCTTAACATATTCAAAGAGATAGAGGCAGATTTAGGGAAACCCATTCCGCGCAGCGGAAATCTGGAGCGTTGGGCAGAGCAGGGGGTGCTGTTGCTGAATGCCACCCTTACCGTACGGGCCCACCAGGCGGGTAGCCACCAGAAGAAAGGCTGGGAAGAGTTTACTGATGCCGTGATCAAGAAGGTGTCTGACCTGAAGGAAAACGTGGTGTTCCTGCTGTGGGGAGCTTATGCCCAGAAGAAAGGCCAGATGATTGACAGCCAGAAGCATCTGGTGCTGAAAGCGGCCCACCCCTCACCGTTTGCGGCAGACAAAGGGTTCTTTGGCACCCGGCATTTTAGCAAGGCCAACGCCTATCTAAGAGGGCACGGCCAGCCCGAGATTGACTGGTAGCCTGGGTTTCTGTTTTGGGGCTGTTTTCTGAAAAACAGCCCTAAAACAGAACCTGTTATTTTATTCCGCCAAAGGCGGCAAAGCAGGAGTTCTTGTGCAGGAGCTCCACTTGTTTGAATCCCACCTTACGTAAGAGGTCCAGTTGAAAAGTAACAGAACGGGGCGAGTCTTCCTTTTCAATATAGGCCAGCACGTGGTTTCTGTAGTCCAGGCCGCCCACGCTGGTAAGATAGTCACCGTAGCGTTGCCACATGAGCTGGTCAATCTGGGGAGTGGCCTGCACCACCAGGTCAGAGATCCAGAAGGAGCCGCCGTCTTTCAGGCTGTGGTACAGTTTCCGGAACACAAATTCCCATTCTTCTTCTTCCCGCAGGTGGTGCAGCACCGCACCGGCCAGAATCACATCAAACTGCTTTTCAGGAAGCGGCACTTCCCTGATATCTCCCTTTAGGGCCTTTACTTCACCCCTGGTTTCTGCTTGCACCCGTTGCTGCGCCCTCTGCACCATGGGCAGGCTCAGGTCTACCAGCGTGCAGTTCAGGTGCGGGAGTTTAGATAGCATTTTCAAGGTGAAATTACCGGCGCCACAGCCAATGTCAAGAAGGTGCCGGGCATGCGGTGTAGCATACTGGGCCGCTGAGGTGATGAGCTCCAGGCATAAAGGGGCGTCTATGGTAGACAGCTGCCCGGTCTCTAGGTTGGAGAAACGTTCTACCTCCTGATCAAAACGCTGTTCTATTTCTTGCACGGTTGACTTGGCCGTAAAAGGGGTTGCCATAGGTGTGAGTAGTTGGTTCTTTTAAGCCGAAAAGGTAAAGGTTTCTTTGCCGGAAGAAAAGGGTGTTTCTGGCTTCTTTTTCAAAAAACAGCTCTAAACCAGCGTTGGCTAGGGAAGGAGTTCGCGCAGCGGGACCAGTTGGTAGCCGCGCCTTTTGAGCTCCTGCAGCAGAAAGTCCAGCTGGTGGTACAGTTTATCTGTCCTGGCCGGATCAGTACCCAGGTGCATGAGCAGCAGAAAGCCGTTGAGGCCGTGTGGATCTTTTTCTTCCCGCTCCCAGATAGAATCCAGAATGGTTTGGCTGGAGCGGTATTGCCTGCCCAGGCTGGGGTAGGTGTAGTCTGCGTGCGAAAGGGTGCCGGAGGTGTAGTTGATAAGGGTGAAGCCTGCCTCTGTGGTCCAGTTGGCAATCTGCTGGTTGTACCACTCATAGGGGGGCAGAAAGAAAGGGGCTTCTTCTTTGGCGACCCCAAAGCGCGCCATTTCTGCATAATTGGCCATGAGATCTACCATGAACTGGCGCTTGGAAACCAGCAGGGAGTCCCGCTTGCCCCAATCTGCGTACAGCAGGTGCCGGTCTGAGTGGGCCCCCAGGTAGTGCCCGTCTTTTTTCAGGCCTTTAATAACGGGTGCAAAACCGGGGTTGCGGTAAAAGTCTCCGGTAAGAAAGAAGGCCGCGGGTACGTGGTGCTTTCTCAGGGTTTTTCTGATGACCGGGTAACCATCTGCAAACTCATGGCCGGTGAAGACCAGCGCCAGCTGTTTTTGCGCGGTGTCCCCCCTGACTATGGCCCCCTGGTACCGGGTTACTTTTTTTTTATTTTCCTGACTTTGCCTTTCTCTTTGCCTTCCATCTGGAGTGAGGAGAGCAGAAAGCTGAGGCTGGCGGTGCCATCCATGGTGGGTTCATTGGTTGAATAGTCGCCGTGGTCATCATGGTACACCGCCAGATTAGACTGATAGGCGGCAAACTCGTCTTCGGCATCTAGTTTCAGCCCTTTCAGGTTCTTGAAGATGCTGTTGTACACAGGACCGTCTACCAGGCCTCCCGCCAGCTTATAGCCCATGAGCAGGGAGAGGGAGGAGTGGGGGGAGTTGGGGAACTCACCGCTCTGGGGCAACCCTACCACCATGCTGGTGCCCCAAGGGTTCATCCCAAACAGCCAATCCCGCAGTGCCGCCTCCATCTCCACATAACGGCGGTCACCAGTAAGTTGGCGGTACAACACCGCCTGGGTTACCAGGCCCGCCACCAGATTGTTAGAGCACCAGATAAACGGTACCCCCATGTTAAAGGCATTTTTTCTGCTGCGCCTGAAAACCGCCTCCAGCCCGTTGCTCAGGTTGCTGATGAACTCCTGCCGTATGGCTTCGTCTTTAGAGGCGCCCAGGTAGAAATGGCCCAGGTTGATGAACGGGTACCATTGATAGTGGCGGGCGGTGTCTTTGCCCAGCCAGGGGGTCTGCGGCTCCTGTCTGCCAAACTCGGCGGCTTTCTCCAGAAATTCGGTGGCACCGGTCTGGTGGTACAGTTGTACGGCGGCCAGTTCCATGTCATCTACCCAATTGTCTTCCTCATAAAAATAGGGGGCTCTGCCGGGGGCGGTCTGGCTCACGCCGGGTCTGGCCAAACCAAACTCATATGCCTGCCTGGCTTTGGTCTGGAGAAGCTGAGCGTACTCAGGGTAGTAATCGGCCAGGAGCTGGGCGCCCATGCTGAACGCTGAGGAAAATTTTCCGGCCGTGGAGGCCACCCCGGTAGAGCGGTTTTTGTACTGGAACGCCCCCTGCGGTTTGTCAGAAACTACGTACACCGGCCGGCCGTTGCCGGCGCCTTTGCCATAATTCACCCGGTCATAGATAGGCAGCCGGTAGCCGGTGTGGTCGCGGTCATCTGCAATCTGGTTGAACATGAGGTCAGGCTTGGGGTACATTTTCAGGAGCCAGTCCAGTCCCCACTTTGCCTCATCTAAAATGTCTGGTACCCCGTTGCTGCCGGGCAGGCCGTTGTCAAAATAGTTGTCCCCAAAGGCCTTGGGGTTCTGCTGGTAGGCAAACAACATCTGGAATACGGCATTGGCCGAGGTGGTCACATACTGCAGGTAATCTGAGGCGTCATGCCAGCCGCCACGGGCATCAATGAAGGTGGAATCCACCTTCGGGTCTGGGTGAAACACCACAAAGCCGTCTTTGGTATGGCAGGAGTCTCTGAAGAAAGGGTTGAAACCGCAACGCTGCTGCCGCATGTAGTGCAGCACATAGTCTGCGGTGTTATCATACACGTCTGGGCTTACCCTGAATTTAGGAGAAATAGCCCCGCCGGCTTTAATGAAGAAATTGCCGGTCTTCCTGAATTTGGAGAAATCCAGGCGGTAGGTATTGGTAAAGGCGGCATACGGGCCAAAATCTTTAGACTGCTTCCCTTTGAAGACTTCCTTGCCCGTGATCACATCATGCACCGTAAAGTTGTTGCCTTTGAGCGGTTCTTTGCTGGCCAGTACGGCTATTTTGGTGGAGGTAGGCAAATACCCCATCTGGTTGATCCTGACCCAGCTCTTTAGAGGAGCCGATTGGCCAAGTGCCAGGGAGCCGTTCAGGAAAACAAGCAATAGGAGAAGCGGGACAATTCTACGCATGGAAAAAGGTTTCTAGCGGGGCTAATTTAACTTTTCTTCCGTTTCACGGAAAGAAGAATATGCAAAACGCCAGCTTGGGGCTGGCGCTCTGCTTTAGTAGTAATTGGGTAGTTTCTGTTTTTGGCCTGTTTTTACAAAAACGGCTCCAAAACAGGGATATTATTTGATACCCATGAAAATTCTGCTCCAGCGAATCTTATCAAAGAACCCGGCATTAGGGTCTGCTGACATCCAGACCAGAACGGCCTTGCCTACCACATGGTCTTCAGGCACAAAACCCCAGTAGCGGGAGTCTAGGGAGTCATGGCGGTTGTCACCCATCATCCAGTAATAGTTCTGCTTGAACGTGTACTGGGTAATGGCTTTGCCAGCAATGGTGATGCTGCTGTCTGTGACTACCACGTTTTCATTGCCTTCATACTTCCTGATCACCATTTCATACAACGGAATGGTTTGGGCGTTGATCTGGACTGTCATGCCTTCTTTGGGTACCACAAAAGGACCGAAGTTATCTTTGTTGTAGGGGTACATGCTGGGCTTGAACGGGAACACGTCTGGCTGCGCCACACTGTCTTTCCTGATAATCACATTGCTGATGAACTCAAAGCCTTTGAGCTGCTGGGCAGTCTCTGGGGAAGTGTTCACCACGTAGCCGGCCCCGCCGTACAGTTCCTGAATATCTGTAATGTTGTTTTCTTTAAAGAAGTTGGGGTTCAGGGGCGTCTTGGTGAGCAGGAAATACGAATACTGTACTTTCTCCGGCTCAGGGACCAGCTTGTCATTGATGTACACCTGCAGGTCTTTCATCTGGATTTTGTCACCGGCAATGGCAATACAGCGCTTGATGTAGTTGGTACGGAGGTCTACCGGGTGCTGCTCTTCTGGCGGGAAGTTGAACACGACCACGTCATTGTTCTTCACCTCAGAAAAGCCTGGCAAACGGTAAGACGGCAGCTGGATGGCATCTGAATAAGACGGGATATTGGTGCCCCAGATGGTTTGGTGGGTGAGCGGTACCTGCAGCGGTGTTTTTGGGGTTCTGGGGCCGTAGTGCAGCTTGCTCACAAACAGGTAGTCTCCCACCAGCAGTGACTTCTCCATAGAGGGAGTGGGAATGGTATAGGCCTCAAAGGTAGCCCACCTGATCAGGGTGGCCGCTACAACGGCAAACAGAATGGCGTCTCCCCATTCCCGCAAAAAGCCTTTTTTCTGTTTAGGCTGTTTATTCTCTTTCGTCCAAAAACGGATGCTCATGTGATCTTTTTTAAAGTTCCAGCAGGTCAGGCATTCCAAAGATGCCCTGGCGGCCCGGGAGCCATTCAGCGGCCAAAATGGCGCCGGCGGCAAAACCTTCTCTGCTATGGGCTATATGGTGTAGCTCAAAGGTATCGTTTTCTGAGGTGTATTGCACAATATGCGTCCCAACAACTTCACCCTCCCGCTCAGATTCAATCCCCAGCATTTCAGGGTTGTGGGTAGCGTTGTTCACCCAGCCTTGTTTCTGAGGGTAATGCGCCATAATGCCATCAGCAATGGTCAAGGCGGTGCCGCTGGGCTTGTCTAGCTTGTGAATGTGGTGAATCTCTTTCACCTGCACCGCATACTCGGGGTACCGCTGCATTTTTTTCGCCACATATTCATTAAAATGGAAGAAGAGGTTCACCCCAATGCTGAAATTAGAAGCGAAAAAAAGTGAGCCTTGGGCGGCCGCGCATTGCTCAGTCACCAGGGGCAACTGCTCCAGCCAGCCCGTGGTACCCACCACTACGGGAATCCCTTTTTCAAAGCAGGTGAGAATATTGGGTACGGCGGCGGCCGGGCTGGTGAACTCAATGGCCACATCTACCTGTTCTGCCGTGAATTCCTGTAACCGGTCTGCGTCTTCTATGGTCAGGGTGCCTACAATCTCATGCCCTTTGGCCTTGGCCAGACGCTCAATTGTTTTCCCCATTTTACCGTAGCCAATCAGAAGGATGCGCATGTTATCTGTTCAAGTTAATTTGTAAGGTAAGGCCAGCCGCATAAGAAGAGGAGTGGGCCACTTGCTGCATTCCCGGGGTAAGCCGGAAAGAAAGGTCGTCTCCCACGTCAAAGCCCTTCAAGTGTGCGTGTACGTGGGCCTCCATCACGTTCAGGCCCCAGGCCAGCACCCCCAGAATGATGTCAAGGTCCCGGTATTTCCTGAAAAAGTCGCGGCTTCGCTGGAGATTCCTGTCACCCTGGTCGTTGGGCAGCCCCTGGGCGTACAGTCCCTGGTTGGCGTATTGGTCTATGGTATTGGGGTCACCGTCAAACCGCACTCTGATTGCTTTGGAAAAGCCCTGGTACTGCCTGTTGTTGTCATAGATGAAATACCCAATGACAGCCCCAGTAGCATAGATCAAAGGAATTTTCCAGTAGCTCTTGTTGTACGCCTGCCCTAATCCCGGAACCACCAGAGAATAGAATGCTGCCTTGGCTGGCCTGCTCCAATTCTTAAAGCCTTTTTTCTGGGTGGTATCTATGGCCACCGTGGCGGGAGTGGCCACCACTACAGAATCTGGTCCGGCGGTTACCACTTGCGCCTGGGCGTGGTAGGCCGTTCCAAGAAGAACTAGTACGAAGGAGAAAAGTGCCGCCCAATGCCGCATTTATGAGTAATTTAAAATTTCCAGAATCCGGTTCAACTCATCTACAGACACAAACGGGATCTTGATTTCCCCTTTGCCCTCTGCAGAGGCTTTCACTTGAATACGGGTTCCGAAATAGGATGATAGCCTTGTTTCTACCCGCTTCACTTCATTCTCAAACGGATGAAGGTCTAATTTGGTCTGCGGGTCTGGCTTTTTGTTTTCCTGGTTGATCTTGCGAACCAGCTCCTCCACCTTGCGCACAGAGAGCTCCTCGTTCACAATTTTGCGGTACACCTCCAGCTGCTTCTCCACATCATCAATGTTGATCACGGCGCGGGCGTGCCCCATAGAGATCATGTTATCCCTGATCCCTATCTGTATGTCTGGCGGCAGTTTTAGCAGGCGCAGGTAGTTGGTGACTGTGGTGCGCTTTTTGCCTACCCGGTCACCCAGCTCCTCCTGCTTGAGGTTACACTCTGAGAGCAGGCGCTGGTAGCTGAGGGCAATTTCAATGGCATTGAGGTTTTCCCGCTGAATGTTCTCAATCAGGGCCATCTCCAGCATCTGCTGGTCATCAGCTTTTCTGATGTAGGCGGGAATAGACTCCAGACCGGCCAGTTTAGCGGCTTGAAAACGGCGTTCCCCGGAGATCAGCTGGTAGGCCTCTGCGTTGAGCTGCCTTACCGTGATAGGCTGAATGATGCCTTGAATTCTTATAGACTCGGCCAGTTCCTCCAGCGCCACCTGATCAAAATGGGTACGCGGCTGAAAGGGGTTGGTCTCAATCTGGGTTAATTTTATCTCTGCGATGGTATTGACCTCATGAAGGGTAGAAGAATCAGACTTTCGTTGTTCATAGCCGCCAGAGATCAGGGCGTTCAAGCCCCTTCCCAATCCGCCGGCTTTCTTTTTGGCTGAATTATCAGACATGTACTTTTCTCTTTCTAAAATTATTGGGCAACGGCCACCCCGTTTTTCTCTACAATCTCACGGGCCAGGTTCAGGTAGCTAATGGCTCCCTTGCTCTCTGCATCATGCAGAATGGCCGGCACCCCAAAGCTGGGGGACTCACTCAACTTCACGTTACGGGGTATAATGGTGTCAAACACCATCTGCTGGAAGTGGGTTTTCACTTCTTCCACCACCTGGTTAGACAGGCGCAGGCGCACGTCATACATGGTCAGTAGCAGCCCTTCAATCTCCAGGTCAGGGTTCAGGCGTGACTGAATGATCTTAATGGTATTGAGAAGCTTGCCCAGCCCTTCCAGGGCGAAGTATTCACACTGCACCGGTATGATAACAGAGTCTGCGGCCGTAAGTGAGTTCACTGTGATCAGACCCAGCGAAGGGGAGCAGTCAATGATGATGAAATCATACTTCTCCTTGAGCGGCACCAGCACTGATTTCATTTTCTCCTCCCGGTTGGGCAGGTTGATCATCTCTACCTCAGCGCCCACCAGATCAATGTGTGACGGGATCAGGTCCAGGTAATCAATAGGGGAGGTGAGAATGATCTCCTGCACGCTGGTCCCGTCTACCATGCACTCATAGATGCTGTTCTCAATATCTTTCGGGTCAAACCCGATGCCGGAGGTGGCATTGGCCTGCGGGTCAGCATCTACCAGCAGGGTTTTAAATTCTAAAGCGGCTAAGCTGGCTGCCAGGTTGATCGCCGACGTGGTTTTGCCCACGCCGCCTTTCTGGTTGGCAACGGCAATAATTTTTCCCATTCTACAGGTTACAGTTCAATAGTTTGACCAATCTCCATCAAAATCAACTCCTTCTGCTGGCGCCTTGCAAGCTCCAGCGCTTCAATATGATCAATCTCTATGTAAGGGAAGGTGTCATAATGCATCCCTATGATCTTTTTAGTGTTCACGTAATTGGCCGCCACCAGGGCGTCTTCTACATCCATGGTGAAGTTGTCGCCTATGGGCAGAAAGGCAAAGTTCACGTGGTACCGGTCGCCAATCAGTTTCATGTCTAGGGTAAGGGCGGTGTCACCGGCAAAGTAGAAGGTCTTCTCTGCGCTTTCTACCACGTACCCGCCGGCAGTACCGGCGTAAGAACCGTCTGGCAGGGAGCTGGAGTGAACGGCGTTCACCATCTTCACCGTCCCGAAGGGCAGGTGTACCTTGCCGCCGGTGTTCATGGGGTGTACCTTCTCTATGCCCTTGTTCTGGTACCAGCTCACAATCTCAAAATTAGCCACCAGCGTAGCCCCGGTTTTTTTCAACAGATACTCGGCATCTGCCACATGGTCTGCGTGGCCGTGTGACAGCAGGATGTAGTCGCACTCAATCTGATCCAGATCCACCTCAGACGCCAGAGGGTTAGGGGTGATGAAGGGATCAAACAGCACCCTGGTGCCGCCCAGATCGCACAGAAAGCAGGATTGACCGTAATATGTAATTTCCATAATCTTCGTGCTGAATTGACTTTTTGCCTGCACTTTACAGTTCAAGCTTGCACAAAGATAACGCTTTTTACATACACTTTTCAGCGCCAATTATCAACACTTTGCAGGTATTTATCCCCATTTTTTGGCGAAGATATTTGCGGGGCCAGAAGAAGCGAACCGGTTCGCCAGCCCCCGGGCCAGCACCCCTTCCCCTGCTTTCCGGGGGGGGAGAATGGCTGCTGTCAGTACGCTGAGCGCCCTTGGCCCAGCTCCTGGATTAGAACGCCTAACCCACTAAAAAAGTCTTCCCACCCTGAATTTTAGCACGGAAGTGGTGCTGGCGACGGTGGTTCTTGATCCTGTTTTTGGCGTGTTTTCACAAAAACAGGCCGAAAACAGGGAAGGGCTCTGGCAATTCAGCCCGTTGCTTTAATATAGGCTTCTCAGCGCAGGCTAAACGGGCAGCGTAAGTTTCTGGCGAAGCGATGTATGAAAGGCTGAGCCCCGCCATAGCGGGAGAAAAGGGTAAAGTCAGGTTCCTGTGATTTTGTTTGGCCGCGCACAAGACTGATCTAAAATGGCCGCCCCGTGCAGGAGGCTTAGCCGGTCCCAAGATCGTGGTTTGGGGCTGATATCAAAAAACTAGCCCAGAAACGCCACTCAGAGGTTCTTGCACTTCTTGCCGGTGCATGCCTTGGGGTGGCGTGAAGGATCACTCCTCCTCCCTGCAATCACAAAAGAGCAGGAAGGGCCTGAAACAGCAAAACCCGGCTGTAAGGCCGGGTTTTGCTGTTTTAAAGTGGCACGCTTATTTGCCGCCTTTCTTACGTTTAGATTCCTGCTCTGCGGCGGCCTTCATGGCATCCTGTAAGCGTTTTTGGAAACCTCCCTTAGGCTCTTTGCCTTTGTTTTTCTCATGGTAATCATCCAGGTTCTTCCGGATCTTCTGGTCATCTACAAAGTATCTGATCAGGGCCTGCTGGCCAAAGGTGACAATGTTGGAGACAAAGTAATAGAAACTCAGACCGGCAGGGAAGCTGTTCAACACAAACATGAAGATCACCGGCATGAGGTAGGAGTAGAACTTCATGGGCCCTTGCACGGTGCTCACCTGGTTGTTGGACCATGTGTACAGAATGGTGGAGGCCGTCATCAGGAGGGTAAACATGCTCACGTGGTTGCCATAGAACGGAATGGTGAACGGCAGCTTGGCAAACACGTCATACGTACTCAGGTCATGGGCCCACAGGAATGGCTCCTGCCGCAACTCAATAGAGTTGGGGAAGAAGTTGAACATGGCAAACAGGATAGGGATCTGGAGCAGCATAGGAATACAGCCGCTCATGGGGTTTACGCCCATCTTGCTGTACAGGGCCATGGTTTCGGCCTGCGTCTTTTGCATATCCCCCTCGTTCTTCTCTTTAATGGCGTCAATCTCAGGCTTCAGCACCTTCATCTTGGCCATAGAAACGTATGACTTGTAGGTCAGCGGGCTCAGGATCAGCTTAATGTACAGCACCAGTAAAATAATAATGATACCGTAGTTGCCAATGAAGTCTTCCAGGAAGTCAAAGGCCGGAATGATGAGCAGCTTGTTCACGTACGCGAAGATGCCCCAGCCCAGCTCCAGGTTCTGGTCAAAGTCATCGGTCACATTCTTCAGCACGTCATAGTCATTGGGGCCGAAGAAGTAGGTGAAGTTGGCTTTGCCGCTTAACGCATCCTGGATAGGAATGTCAAGTTTAGACTTGAGCGTTTTCACCTGGAGGGTGTCTTCCGGACGGAAAGAGCTTTCCACCTCCACGTTCTCAAAGCGGTTCTGGGCAATGATGGCGGCGGTGAAGAAATTCTGCTTGTTGGCTACCCATTTCACGGGCTCCTCCAGTTTCTCAATCTCAGGGTCAGTGGCGCTGGCAGAAAGCTTGTCAAAATCCCCCTCCACAGTCAGGTAGTTGACGGTAGAATGGTTGCGGTTCTGCTTGATGTCCTGCTCCAGGCGCTTCAGCTCATCTGTCCAGGTAAGGGTGATGGGCTTCTGGGCCACCAGTTGGTCCATGCCCCTGAAGTATAGCTGGTAGTCTACCTCATAAGACAGGTCCCGTAGAACATACACCTGCTCAATTACCTGGCCGGGGGCCACCTGGGCGGTAAAGGTCACCTTTTTAGCCGGGGCATTGTCAACGGTGGCTGAGGCAACCCCAGAAGGTTGGAAGTTCAGGTCAGACAGACGGACTGTTTTGCCAGAGGCCGTCTGAAATGAGAAAACCTGCTGGCTGCTCTCGGTGTCAAACAGGATAAGCGGCTTCTGGTCCCAGGTTTTGTAGTCTTTGAGTAGAACCTCTTCTACCTTGCCGCCCTGGCTGCCCAGGGTTACCCGCACCACTTCGTTCTCCAGCACCACCTGCTGGTTGGTGCCGGTGGCCAAAGAGGCGAACTCCCCCAGTTGGGAGGCACGTTGCGCCGTGGCGATAGAATCATTGAGGGGAGTGGCAGCTGCCGTAGAATCTTTTCCGGCCGCCGCTCCGGTAGTGGTAGTGATAGCTGGCTCAGCCGCTTGAGGGGCTGGTCCGTCCATGAAGAAAATGCTGTACATCAGTATCAGCACGGCAATCAGGCCCAAGCCTATTGCTTGATTTTTATCCATATTGACTTCTAAGTGGTTATTTGTTTTTATTTTTTGTGTAGGTGATGGCGGCTTTCACAAACCGCACAAACAGCGGGTGCGGGTTAAGCACGGTGCTTTTCAGCTCTGGGTGGAACTGCGCGCCCACAAACCAGGGGTGGTTCTGCAGCTCAATCACCTCCACCAGCCCGGTGTCTGGGTTCACGCCAGAGGCCACCATGCCTGCTTCTTCAAACGCCTGCAGAAACTGGTTGTTGAACTCGTACCGGTGGCGGTGGCGCTCAGTGATGTGCCCTTTGCCGTAAGCCTGGTAGGCTTTAGAACCCCGCTTCAGGTCACAGGCATAGGCCCCCAGGCGCATGGTGCCGCCTTTCTGGGTGATTTGCTTCTGCTCTTCCATCATGTCAATCACGGCATGGGTGGTTTCAGGGTTCATCTCTGTAGAGCTGGCGTCAGGGTAGCCGAGCACGTTGCGGGCAAACTCTACGGCTGCCGTCTGCATGCCCAGGCAGATCCCAAAGAACGGAATTCCCGCCTCGCGCACAAACCGGATAGCCTCCAGTTTTCCTTCAAAGCCGCGCTCCCCAAAGCCGGGGGCTACCAGCACGCCGTCCATGCTCTCCAGGTGCATGTGCACGTTTTCATGTGTGATGAACTCAGACTGGATGAACTTGAGGTGCACCTTGCACTCATTGAAGGCGCCGGCGTGGATAAAAGACTCAATAATTGATTTGTAGGCGTCTGGCAGTTCCACGTATTTCCCCACCAGGGCAATGTTCACCTCCTCGGTTGGGTTTTTGAGGCGGCCCAGAAACTCTTTCCAGCTGTCCAGGTTGATCTCCTGGCGGCTGGTCAGTTTCAGTTTCTTGATCACGCGCTCGTCCAGCTTCTCTTTTTTCATGAGAAGCGGCACATCATAGATGGTTTCAGCGTCTAGCGACTCAATGACCGCGTTGGGTGCCACGTTGCAGAACAAGGCGATCTTGCGGCGCATTTCAGCGGGAATGGAGTGCTCAGAGCGGCAAACCAGAATGTCTGGGTTCACGCCAGACTCAGACAGCGCCTTTACAGAGTGCTGGGTGGGTTTGGTTTTCAATTCACCGGCGGCTTTCAGGTACGGGAGCAAGGTCAGGTGAATGACCACGCTGTCACTGGGGTTGAGCTCCCAGCGCAACTGCCGTACGGCTTCAATGAACGGAAGGGATTCAATATCACCTACGCACCCGCCAATCTCTGTGATGACCACGTCAAACTCACCACTCTGGCCAAGAAGCAGCATGCGGCGTTTGATCTCGTCTGTGATGTGGGGTACCACCTGCACGGTTTTTCCCAGGTAGGCGCCCTGGCGCTCCTGGGTAATGACGTTGTGGTAAATGCGGCCGGTGGTGACGTTGTTGGCCTGCGAGGTGGGGGCGTTCAGGAAACGCTCATAGTGCCCCAGGTCCAGATCTGTTTCAGCACCGTCATCGGTTACATAGCATTCGCCGTGCTCATAGGGGTTGAGCGTGCCGGGGTCAATGTTAATGTAGGGGTCAAATTTTTGGATGGTTACAGAGAAACCTCTCGCTTGCAGAAGTTTAGCCAAGGAAGCAGAGATGATGCCTTTCCCGAGAGAGGAAGTCACACCCCCCGTAACAAAAATATATTTAGCAGAAGCCATAAGTAGTGTTTGTCTTATGGACTGCAAAGTTACTGTAAATAATTAGAACGGCAGGCAAAATGTTTGGGAACCAACAGGAAATAAAGCAGCGGAGCCCGTATAGGGCTGTTTCTGAGCTGTTTTTCTGAAAGTAGCCCGAAAACAGAAAGTACAGGTTTCCTTTATTTCCGCAGGTCACCCTATTATGGTTGTGGCCCCCTGGTACCAACTCTGCCGCTTTCACAAGGCCGGTTGGATTTTTCTGTTTTGGGGCTGTTTTTTAGAAAACAGCCCCAAAACAGAAAAAACGAAGAGCCCGCCAGGCAGGGCTATTGCTCTATCCAGAGAATGGAGTTGCCGGTGTTATGCTCATTCTGCTCCCACAGCTTGTTCGCGGGGTCTAAGATCCAGTTACCGTTCACCACAAACTTGTAGCGGGTTTTGCCGGGGGAGAGGTGCACCTGGAACACCCACTCGTTGTCTTCGCGCCGCATCACAAAAGACTCTGGGTCCCAGTTGTTGAAGTCGCCGGCCAGGGTCACTTTTTTGGCATTGGGGTAGCCTTTGAGCCGGAACGTGTAGTTGGGCTGAATGATCAGGTAAGAGTTTCCGCGCTCGCCCCCCCGGTTGGGGTTGGCTGGGTCTGCAATCATTTTGCCGTCTACCTTGAATTTATAGGCGTAATTGCCGGGGCCCAGGGTGTAGGGGATCTCCCAGCCGGTTGCGGTTTTGCTGAGGAAGAGCTCATCTTCGCGCCAGCCGTTAAAGGAGCCGGTGAGCACCACTTGCCGGGCGCTGGGGTAGCCATGCAGCTTGAACAGGTGCGGCTTGCCCAGCCGAATGACGGAGTTGTACTGCCCAAACTCATTGGGGTATTTGTTCGGGTTGGAGGGGTCTTCATACCAGCTGCCGTCTACAATAAAGCGGTAGGTGTGGGTGCCTTCGGCTAAGTAAAGGGGCAGCTCCCAACCGTGGGGGGTCTTGACAAGCAGCAGTTCCCGCTCACGCCAGTCATTGAAGCTCCCGGCCAGGTAGACCCGTCTGGCATTGGGGAACGAGGGCAGCCTGAACAGCCAGTTGGTTTTGTAGAAGACAGAGTTGGTGTTGCCGCGCCCGTCATTCTCCCGGAGCTGGTTGTCTGGATCAATGAGCCAATTCCCGTCTACCACAAACTTATACCAGTATTTGCCGCTTTTAAGGGAAACCGGGGCAATCCAGCCGCTGTCGGTTTTGGTCATGGGCAGGGCCTCTGGCGCCCAGTTGTTGAAGCTGCCGGCCAAGGTCACTTTTCTGGCCTTTGTGAAGTTGCGCAGGAAGAAGGTGACCGTGGAGTTGGTGGCCGGAAAGGGGTCTTTGCCTTTAAACCGGTTGTACCCGTACCTGATATCTGACCGTACCGCCGGAAAAAGGGCCGCTATGGCCTTGAGGTCCTGGGAAAGGTTCATGCGGTCTAGCGAGCTATTGATGCTGCCGGCACCAGACATGGGCTTGCTGAGGAGCACACGGTTTGGATCATTGGCCTCCAGGTGCCAACCGGCCGCGCGCAGGGAGTCAGCCCTGTTTTCTCTGAGTAAAGTTTTAAGGCCAAGCTCTTTCAGGTCAAACTGGGTGATAAAGCTGTCTAGCGCGGTGGTTCTGATCTGCTTGCTCAGCTCAATGTACATTTTGCCCTGCTTCACCGTGTATTTCTTCTCCGGGTTCTGCGCAAGGGCCGCCAAGGGCATTACCACCAGGAGCAGCCAGAAGAAGCCGCCCCGGCAGAACTGCCGTTTGTATGTTTGCCACCTGCTGCTCATTTGAATAGGTACATTTTATTCGTCACAAAATTAAAGCCCACTTTGCGTTCTGCCAGGAAACTGTAGCCAAGCACCCCGTTCACGCACCCGTTATAGGTGAAGCAGGTCTTCTCAAAATTGGTGATCAACACATCCATGGCCCCAAAGCTACGGTTCCCAATCACCAGATTGTCTAAAGAGCCAAACAGCGCCTCCACTTTTTTGTTCCCGGTTCCCGTTAGCATGACCCTGCGGGAGATGGCTACGCTTTCCAGAATCTTGTCTGGCAGCCTGCTGTCCAGCAGGTTGGTCTCTGCGCCGCTGTCAATAATGAACTCAATTTTTTTGCCGGCCACCTCTGTGCTGGTGACTATTTTGTTGTCTTTGAAGTAAATGGGAACCTCGTGAAAAGCGGCCGTGTCTGAGAGGTGGGCGCTTTTAAAGGTCTTTGCTTCTTTTTTACTGATCAGTTGCAGGTACAGCAGGTTGTTTTCATAATCAATAATCATTTCAAACCGCTTGAATAGTTCCATGCCCAGCAGCCCCAGTATTTTAACCCCTTTGGCATTCTCCAGGTGCCCCAGGTTTGTGAGGTGGGCCTTGGAGCGCAGGTACTTGAACGGACCCATGGTAAATTTTTTCACCCAGGTGCTGGCCACTGCCTGGGAGGTGCCCGTGACGCTGGTCTGCTCTGCCTGGCTGGAGCGGGAGATGGGGTACTGCCTGAAATAGGTGATGTTCAAAACCAGATGGGGGGCCCCGGTGTCTAAGATAAAGTTGCCCACGGTGGTGTCTGCGGTGGCCTTGATCAGAATCAGGTTGCCTGCCCGGGTAAAGGGAATCACCGCCGAAGAGGAATCTGACTCCATAAAAGGCTCCAGCAACGCCTCCATGTCCAGTACAGGTTCACCTGAATACCGTGCCGCCGGGGCGGAAAAGGTAGTGTCAGGGGGAGGCACAGCGGCACCGGCCGCCTTTGTTGCCAGCAGCAGCAGTACTAGGAGAAACCAAGACCGGGGTGATATTTTGCCCACGAACCGCCTTATAATCTTTCGTTTTACATCTAAAGGTAACGGTAGTGAGGCAAAAAAGAAATACCTGTTTCTGAGGTGAAGCAGCAGAGGTGTTTCCCCTCCTATAGAATGGTGAAATGCGTTTTAGGGCTGTTTTCCCAAAAACAGCCCTAAAACGCATTTGCGGGAAGTACGCAGCAGACTGAAAAGCAAAAGCCCCACCTGCTCAGGCAGGTGGGGCTTGTTAGGCAATGATGGGAATTTATTCGGCCAGGGCCGCCACTTCCTTTTTCTGGTAGGCATCTGCGTGCACGTTGGCCACGGCTCTGCCAGAAGGGTCATTGAGGTTTTTGAAAGAGGCATCCCACTCCAGGGCCACCGGGGTGCTGCACGCCACAGACGGCACTGACGGTACAGATAGTGCCGCCGCGTCACTGGGGAAATGCCTGGCGAAGATACTTCTGTAGTAATACTCCTCCTTGCTGGCCGGGGTCTGGATGGGGAACCGGAACCGGGCATTGGCCAACTGCTCATCACTCACCTTCTCGTTCACCATCTCTTTGAGGGTGTCAATCCAGCTGTAGCCCACGCCGTCTGAGAACTGCTCCTTTTGGCGCCACGCCACGCTGGCGGGCAGATAATCTTCAAAGGCCTTTCTCAGTATCCATTTTTCCATGCGCTCACCGTTGATCATTTTGTCCTGGGGGTTGATGCGCATGGCCACATCCATGAACTCCTTGTCCAGGAACGGTACGCGGCCCTCAATGCCCCAGGCGGCCAGTGATTTGTTGGCCCGAAGGCAGTCATACATGTGCAGTTTGTCCAGTTTCCGCACCGTCTCCTCATGAAGGGCCTGGGCGCTGGGGGCCTTGTGGAAGTAGAGGTAGCCGCCAAAAATCTCATCTGAACCTTCGCCGGAGAGCACCATCTTGATGCCCATGGCCTTGATGGCCCGTGCCATGAGGTACATGGGCGTTGACGCCCGCACGGTGGTCACATCATAGGTTTCCAGGTGGTAGATGACATCTTTGATGGCGTCAATCCCCTCCTGAATGGTGAATTTGATCTCATGGTGCACCGTGCCAATGAAGTCAGCCACTTTCTGGGCCGCCGCTAAATCTGGGGAACCTTCCAGGCCTACGGCAAACGAATGAAGCTGAGGCCACCAGGCGGCTTCCTCGTCATTGCTCTCTATGCGTCTCTCTGCGTATTTCTTGGCAACGGCTGACGTGATAGAGGAGTCCAGCCCGCCGGAGAGCAGCACGCCATACGGCACATCACTCATCAATTGCCGGTGCACGGCCGCCTCTAACGCCTCCCGGAGCTCCTGGATGTTGGTTTCATTCTCTGCCACATTCTTGTATTCCATCCAGTCACGGTCATACCATTTCTGGAAGCCCTCTTCTTTGCTGGAAAGATAGTGGCCCGGCGGGAACAGCTCAATTTTGGTGCAGCGGCCCTCCAGGGCTTTGAGTTCTGACGCCACAAAGAAGGTGCCGTTCTGGTCCCAGCCAATGTACAGCGGGATGATGCCCATGTGGTCACGGGCAATGAGGTACTCGTTGTTTTCAATATCATACAGCGCAAACCCGAAGATGCCGTTCAGCTCGTCTAAGAATTTGGCCCCTTTTTCTTTGTAAAGCGCCAGGATCACCTCGCAGTCAGACTTGGTCTGGAAGTTATAGGCGTTGGTCAGTTGGTGGCGCAACGCCAGGTGATTGTATATTTCGCCGTTGGCGGCCAGCACCAGGCTGCCGTCTTCACTGAACAACGGCTGCTTCCCGGAGATAGGGTCTACAATAGCCAGGCGCTCGTGGGCCAGGATGGCTTTTGCGTTACTGTACACGCCGCTCCAGTCTGGCCCCCGGTGCCGAATGCACTTTGCCATTTCCAATACCTGGGGACGCAACGCCTCAGGAGACTCTTTTAAATCAAAAGCACAAACAATTCCACACACAGTACTTACATTTTTAAGGTTCGTTTAACAAATATCGTATAAAATGTTTACAAACAAAGTGAATTTCACAAACATATTAAAAATATGTTGCAAATAATTTAATGATACGGGATAGGGTTGGTTCTGTTCTGATACGTTGAACAAAGGGTGATACAGACGTAGGCGAGCGAGTAGGGAAAAAGGTGGTATTGGAAAAGTTGAAAGGAGGGGGACAGGTGCAACTTATAGGTGCTGTAGATGTTTATTGTCTTTCTGTTTTGGGGCTGTTTTTCTGAAAACAGCCCCAAAACAGAAAGTAACAGTAGGCTAAGCTTTAAAACTGGTAACCACCTGTATAAGCCTGGCCACCATTTCCTGGGTAAGGTCTAAATGGGTTACCATTCTGATCTGCTTAGGCCCGAAGGAGGAGGCTAAGATGCCGTTTTCCTTCAGAAACTCTAAGTAGCGGTCATTGTTGACCTCTGGAGCCAGGGTGAAAATAATAATGTTGGTTTCTACCGGCATCACCTCTGTCACATAGGGTGCCGCCTGCAGCGCGGCACCTAGCTGGGCGGCCCGGTCATGGTCTTCCTGCAGGCGGTCAATGTTGTGTTGAAGGGCGTAGAGTCCGGCTGCCGCCAGGTAGCCTGCCTGCCGCCAACCGCCCCCCAAGGCCTTGCGTACCCGTTTGGCCTGCTCTATCAGAGGCTTGGGGCCCAGGAGCAGAGAACCCACGGGGGCGCCCAGCCCTTTGGAGAGGCAGACCGAGATGGTGTCAAAGTAGCGGCTGTAGGTTTCTGGAGCATCGCCGGAGGCGGTCAGGGCATTGAACACCCGGGCGCCGTCCAGGTGCAGCGCCAGCCCGTGCTGTTTGCACACCTCTGAAATGGCCGCAATCTCTGGTAGGGTGTAGAACGAGCCGCCGCCTTTGTTGGCGGTATTCTCTAAGGAGACCAGCCGCGTGACCGGATAGTGTATATTGTCTGGGTTAATGGCGGCGGCCACCTGTTCTGCCGTTATCTTACCCCGCACCCCCTCAATCAGATGCACTGACGCCGCTGAGTTAAAGGCAATACCGCCCACCTCGTATAAATAGACGTGGCTGGTGCGTTCGCAAATGACCTCTGTGAGCGGCTGGGTGTGCAGTTTTATGGCAATCTGGTTGGTCATGGTGCCAGAAGGGCAGAAGAGGCCCGCTTCCATCCCGAAGAGGCTGGCCCCGTACGCCTGCAGCTCCAGTACCGTTGGGTCTTCACTGTACACATCATCGCCCACGGGCGCCTTGAACATGGCTTCCAGCATAGCAGGCGAAGGTTTGGTGACCGTATCACTCCGGAGATCAATCAAGTTCATGTGATTTTTATTCTGGTAAGGGTTGAGATTGTAAAAATAAAAACTTACTTTTGCGATTCAATTTTAAATATTGACCGATGGCAGTTACCAGATTAAAAAGAAAAGACCGCAAGAATAAGGCAAGACAGAACAACAAAGTGCGTGTGATTAAGCAGTTGTTGTCTACTCCAGTGATCAAGAATGTTGATGTGGAAGAGCTGAAAGCCCGTTTCACAAGCGCTCCAGCCACGGCTGCGGCTTCTGCTGAGTAATCCCGCGTTTTTTCGTTCGCCTACTGCCTTTCGGCAAACTGCACGCGCTTACTCCTGAACAGAAAGATACATGGAAAGTGTAACCACAGCGGTTACACTTTTTTTTATGCCCGGTTACCAAGCTCAATGGCTTGTAGCCGGGTTACTCTACCGCCCTCAACGGCAAACTTGAGCATTGTCCTGATCTTATGGAAACCGTGCCATCCGGCGGCGCCGGGGTTCAGGTGCAGCAAATTGCCGTGTTTAGGGTCTGTCATGACCTTTAAGATGTGCGAATGCCCGCAGATAAACAACCCCGGCGGGTTCTCTTTGATCATGGCCCGCACCTCTGGGGCATATTTACCGGGGTAGCCGCCAATATGGGTCATGAGAACCTCCAGGCCGTTGCAGTCAAACCTCAGGTTCTTTGGGTACAGGTGCCGTATGTCAGCGGCGTCAATATTGCCGTACACCCCCCGCAGGGGAGCCACCTGTGACAGCCGCTCAGAGACTTTTACCGCACCAAAATCGCCGGCATGCCAAATCTCATCACAGCCCTCCAGGTGCGCCAGAATACGGTCATCTACATAGCTGTGCGTGTCTGAGAGAAGGCCAATCTTCATTTGGATTTGGAATTGAGAATGGGGAATTAAGAAAAATGATTACCCTAATTAGGTACTTCTATGTAGAGTTGACTCAATAGATGGAGGACTTTCTGTTTTGGGGCTGTTTTCAGAAAAACAGCCCCAAAACAGAAAGTGAGATATAAGTACGTAGACAAATTTAATTATACATTTTGCCATCTTAGAAATATCCTGGAGGAGAACTCAAAAGCGATAATTAGCAAGCTGCTACCGTTCGCAACCGAGATCCTGTCAGGATGGCAAAGAGAAAGAATATATGCTAATTTCTGTCTCCTTACTTAATTCTTGATTCCCCATTCCTAGTTCTGAATTAATTTAAATTCCCCACACCTCTGGGGCCTGGCGCCACTGGCGCAGGGTCTCAATGGCGTCTGGCGAGATGTAATGCCGGGCGGCGGCGGTTTCAAGGAGAGAGCTGTAGTTGCTCAGGCACAGCAGCGGGATCTGCGCCTCTGCAAAATTCTGGTCTGCCTGCGGAAAACCATAGGTGAAAATGGCGGCCATGCCTATCACCTGGCCGCCGGCGGCCGCAACGGCTTTGGCGGCTTTCAAAGAGCTTCCGCCGGTAGAGATCAGGTCCTCAACCAGCACCACTTTTTGGCCTGCTTCCAGTTTTCCTTCAATTTGGTTGCCCATTCCATGGCTCTTTGGCTCAGGACGCACGTATAAATACGGCAGTTCCAGCAGGTCAGCCACCAGGGCACCCTGCGCAATGCCGGCGGTGGCTACCCCGGCTATAGCCTGCACCTCTGGATACTGGGCCTGAATGGCCTGTGCAAGGGCTTTTTTAATGTAAGACCTTATATGCGGAAAAGAGAGCGTGACGCGGTTGTCACAGTAAATGGGCGAGTTCCAGCCGGAACTCCACTTGAACGGTTGTTCTGGGCGCAGGCGTACCGCTTGCGTCTCCAGCAGGTAAGCCGCTATCTGGGCGGCGGTTTCTGTCTGTGGCATGGGCGAAAATACTCAAAACACTTTAATCTTTCCGGCCAGACTTGCCTTGTGCTGTGAAAAAATTCTTACTTTCTTTGTAGCCTATAGGCTACGTACTTTAGCATTTACCCTGCATGAATGTCTTTATCAATGACATCCCACTGATTATCAAGAAAAGCAGTGAAAAGATCTTTAAGCACAAGTATGACCTGGTGCTGGATAAAGACGATCAGTTTACCTCCAAAGATCTGGTGGGTGATGTGCTGCTGCGTGATGCTGATGCCGCGCTGGTAGACCGCCTGGTACGGCTCATGGAAGTGAAAAAGCTCAAGAAGCTGGACTCCCTCACCCTGGTCACAGACCGCAAGAAAAAACTGATTGAGCACCTCAAAGACCAGTTTAAGATCATTAAAGCCGCCGGCGGACTGGTGATCAAAGACGGTAAAATCCTTATGATTCACCGGCTGGGCACCTGGGACCTGCCTAAAGGGAAGTTGAACAAAGGCGAGGAGGTGCAATTGGCCGCGCTGCGGGAGGTAGAGGAGGAGTGCAACATCAAAGTGGCCATTACCGGTGAACTGCCCAACACGTGGCACTCTTATGCCTACAAAGGCAAGAAGATCCTGAAGAAAACCAACTGGTACACCATGCAGTGCCTGGACGATACGCTCATGAAGCCCCAGGCGGAGGAGTTTATTGAGGAGGTGCGTTTCATGACCCCAGATGAAGTGCTGGAGGTGCTGCCTAAGTCTTACGCCTCCATACAGTTTGTCATCAGAGATTTTTTGCGGGCAACGCGGAAAGCCGGAAAGGAATAAAATCCTGCACATTGCCCCCAAAGCGGTGAATCTCTCTGATAATGGAGGAGTTGATTGCCGCCAGTTTAGGGGAAGTGATCAGGAAAACCGTTTCCAGGTCTGGGTTTACGTGCCGGTTTGCCTGCGCAATGGTATTCTCATACTCAAAGTCTGTGGTATTGCGGAGCCCCCGCAGTAAAAAGCGCGCCCCTACCTCTTTGGCAAAGTCGGCGGTGAGGCCTTTGTAGGCTTGTACGCTGATCCTGGAATTGTCTTTGAACAGATCCTCAATGATAGCCACCATGTCTTCTACCGGGAAATAACGGTTTTTGCTGCTGTTGTTCCCAAGGGCAATGATAATGTTGTCAAAGAGCTCGGCCCCCCGTTGCACCACATCAAAGTGGCCGTTGGTGAAGGGGTCAAAAGAGCCGGGGAAGATGGCGATACGTTTCATGGGCGAGTAGTTAGCCAGATGGTGCTGTACGTTCAGGCTGTGAAGATGGCCATTTTTTTTTACCGCCTCCTTTTCCTCGTCTAAAATTTTATTTCTGTTTTTGGCCTGTTTTTAGAAAAACAGGCCAAAAACAGAAATAAAAAAACTCGACCCCCAGAAGGAGCCGAGTTTTTAGAATTACTCCTATTCTACAAATCCTTATTTATTTTTAAAATACTTCTGCGGGGCTTGCCTCCGTGTCAAATCTCCAGATTTAATGGTGAACCCTTCAGCCATCTCCCCTCACACAAAGCTGCAGGCGTTCGCCCAGCAGGTGGGGGACCACCTTAGATAGTACTTGAAACCGAACCTGGGCCTTTGATATACCTGTTGCCGGGTACAATCTTGTCATAGACGAGAGGTGGGCTGCCTAGTAAGATGCGCAAAGAATAGAGACAGGGGTGGCCAGCCTTGCTTGCCAAACAAAGAACTCTGTTTATACAGACAAACTCTATCTTACAGATACTACTTTACTACATCAGGGGCAGGATTACCAGTACATCAATAGTACATCAGGCGGGAGAAATGGCTTGTTTAAGGGCAGTGGCAAGTGTTCAGCTTTCTGTGGCAGTGGTGTTTGTAATTTTTGTTGGGTTCCGGCCTAATGATTTTAATTGCTCAAGTACAACATTCTCTGGTTTTAGGGTTTGTTCAGATAATGTTCTTGCTGGCTGAAAAAAGGGGAGCAAAAGGATCTGGCAAAGCCATTTGAAGGGCTATGTAGCGGTTCGGTGGGAAAAAAGGCAAAGTCAGGTTCTTGTGATGCCGTGATGAAACGCAAAAGACAAAATTAGGCATGTTCTAAGTGCCGGTAGGCAGGATGGGGCAAGGGAGGAAAAGCTTTATATGTTGCGTCTGTAGCTACGTCACACTGGCCATAGCTGCTTTAAAAATTGAGTATCTGGTACAGGAAAATAACAAAACCCCGGCCATAGTAGCCGGGGCTTTAGTCTGTTCAACGAAGAAAATTTTACTCTAAAAGGCGGTTGGGCAAAAGAATGCCTGTATATCTGTATTAAGCCTGCTCAGCTATTTTTGTCTCAACAGAGGCGGCCTGTACGTGCAGTGAGTTCTGGTGAATCTCCTGAAATATAGCTTTGATGAAGACCTCCTCCAGGCCTTCACGCTGGGCGGCTTTGAGGCGCTGCTCCATCACCTGCTCCCAACGGCCGGTCTGCAACAGGTTCATCTTGCTTTCCTTTTTGATGATACCAATCTGCTTGGCCACCTGTGAACGGCGTGACAGAATGTTGATCAGCTCATTGTCCAGGTAGTCAATCAGGTTCCGCAGCTCGCTCAGTTCCTCTTCATTTGCGGTGGCGTTGGTAAGGGCTGGTTCTACCACCAGCGAGGCGAGCAGTTGTCTCAGGCCTTCTGGGGTAACCTGCTGGGCGGCATCACTCAGGGCTACATCTGGGTTGCAGTGGGTTTCAATCATGAGGCCGTCTACCTGCAGGTTCAGGGCCTCCTGGCTGATCTGCTGCAGAAGGGAACGCTTACCGGCAATATGGCTGGGGTCACAGATCAACGGCACCTCAGGCAACAGTTTCTTAAACTCATAGGCCATGTTCCACTTGGGGTGGTTGCGGTACGGGCGGGAATCAAAGGAGGAGAACCCGCGGTGAATGGCGGCCAGATCAGTGATCCCTGCCCGGTTCAGACGCTCCAGCGCCCCCAGCCACAGCTGCAGGTCTGGGTTTACCGGGTTTTTCACCAGTACGGGTACATCTACGCCCTCCAGGGCATCAGCGATCTCCTGTACAGAGAACGGGTTCACGGTGGTTCTGGCGCCTACCCACAGAATGTCCACCCCTTGCTTTAGGGCATCATTCACATGCTCAGCGGTGGCTACCTCACAGGCCGTAAGCAGACCGGTTTCCTCCTTCACGGTTTTCAGCCATTTCAGGCCTACTTTCCCAATGCCTTCAAAGGCACCTGGCCGCGTGCGGGGTTTCCAGATACCGGCCCGGAAAATAGTGACATCAGATACCTGCTGAAGTCCCCGAGCGGTTTCCAGCATTTGTTCTTCGCTTTCGGCGCTGCACGGGCCGGCAATGATCAACGGTTTGCCATCGGCTCTTTTGAACGTGGAGTTGGCAGCGAGGGTAAGGTGTTTTGTACTCATGGTTATACTTCGGCGGTAGCCGTTATGTGTTTGCTGATTCGTTTAATTGCTTCTTCTAACAGTTGTTCCGGTAAACAGAGTGATACCCGTAAATAGCGCTCTCCCTGGGTCCCGAATATTTTGCCCGGAGTTAAAAACACCCCGGCCTCGTACAGGATCTCATCTAAATAGGCCTCCACCTCTGTGATGGCTTCTGGTACTTTGGCCCAAACAAACATGCCCACTGTGTCTTCCTGGTAAGAACAGCCCAGCATGTTCAACAGTTCATACACCTTCTGTCTGCGTTGGGCGTAGACTTCATTGCGCTCTGTGTGCCAGGAGTCGAAGTTCTGCAGGGCATGAATGGCGGCCTGCTGCACGGGCAGGAACATGCCGCTGTCCAGGTTGCTCTTCACCCTGAGCAGGCACTGCAGGTAGTCTTGGCTGCCCAGGACCATACCCACGCGCCACCCCGCCATGTTGTGTGACTTACTCAGGGAATTGAATTCCAGGCTGCACTGCTTGGCGTTGGGCAAGGAGAGGAGGCTTAAGGGCTTGCCGGTGGGCAGCACCAGGCTGTACGGGTTGTCATTGGCCAGCAGGAACTTGTGCTCCAGCGCCAGATCAACCAAGGCCTGCAAGGCTTGGGCGGTAGCTACCGCCCCGGTGGGCATGTGCGGGTAGTTGATCCACATCAGTTTCACGTTGCCGCCCGCCAGCAGTTCCTGCAGTTCTGCCACGTCTGGGAGCCAGCTGTTTTCTTCTTTCAATGTATAGAAAACAGGTTCAGCACCCACCAGGCGGGCCGTGGCCGCATACGCCGGATAGCCGGGGTTAGGCACCAAAACTTTGTCTCCCGGGTTCAGGAACGCCATAGAGAGATGAAAGATCCCTTCTTTGGAACCCATCAGCGGGAGCACTTCCTGCTCCGGGTTCAGGGTTACCCCGTAGGTGCGCTGGTACCAGTGCCCAATGGCCTCCCGCAGGGCCAGAATAGAGTTGTAGGCCTGGTAGCCGTGTACGCCAGGACTCATGGCGGTCCGGACCAGGGCGCTGATGGTCTCTTCTGAGGGAGCCATGTCCGGGTCACCAATCCCCAGGTTAATGATTTTCTTTCCGGCGGCGTTCAGGGCGCGTACTTCTGCCAATTTGCGGGAGAAGTAGTATTCCTGCACCTGCTGCAGCCTGTTGGCACCTGCTATGATCATACTACTAATTCTGGTTCTAATTGTACTTGTTGAGCTATGCAGCCATTCAACCTGTCTTGCGGGAGCGGGGCCTCTGCCTTGGGGTAAATGCCCACTACCTGCAGGTTGGGGGAGGTAATCTGTAAGGCGGCCAGGGCCTCTGTGATCTGGCTAGCCTGCGCGGCTTCTATCTCCAACACCCAGGATTCAGGCTGGCCCGGGTTCACTGATGGGAGCGCCTGCAGCATGGTCAACTCTAAACCAAGGTCTTGCACTGTCTCCAGTACCGCCTCCAGGGAGAACTTTGCCACGGGGTAGGGAAGGAGCAAGGTGGCTTTGTTGGCGGGTTTGGCCGCGGCAGTGGGGGTGAGGACCAGGAAACGGGTGTAATTGTCCAGTTGGTTGGCCACATTTTCTTGCAGTACCTCCAGGCCGTACAGTTCAGCTGCTTTGCGGCTGGCAATGGCGGCTACCCCTTTTATCAGGCCTTCTTTGATGATGCGCGCGGTGTCTGCGGTGTCTGAGGTCTCTTTGGTGGTTTTCTCCGGGTGCTGCGCAATGTACTCGTTGCACTGCAACAGGGCAATGGGGTGGGACCAGATCTGCTGAATGTCTGCTAACCGCTGGCCTGGCAGTGCCATCAGGGTCTGGTCAATGAGAAGCCACCGCTCTGCCTGCACAGAGAAGCCATACTGGCCCAGCAACCGGTAATTGGGCAGAATAGGGCCTGCTACAGAGTTCTGCACCGCCATGACAGCGTAATCTACCAAGCCAGCCTGCAGCGTGTGGCAAAGCTCTGGAAAGGAGGCGCAGGAGATGGTGCTGATCTGCTCCTGGGGGAACAGTTCTTTGGCGGCAGTTTCATGGAAAGAGGCGGCACCTCCCTGAATGGCGATTTTTATGGTTCTGGTCATAATGAAAAAAGCCCCGCTTTTGGCGGGGCTCTTAGGTTTATCTTTTGTTAATTTAACGCAAAGTCTTACCTGTTGAGCCCCGGATGAGGTCCAAAAAAGTAAAAACCAAAAAAGTAAGAATTGCGCTGAATCATTTTCTTTTCTTTTTAAGAATACCCAAACATACAGGGTGTGCTTTCAACTTCCAAACAATGTAGCAAATATTTTTAAATATTTTTAATAAAACGGTTGTTAGGTTGGTAAAATAGTAGTATATGCAAACAGTAGTTAGTGTATAATCGGGAAATATGGAGCTGATTTCTGTTTATGGGCTATTTTTCAGAAAACAGGGCTAAAACGGAAACAGAGTATTATCTGGTAAGTTCAGGCAACGCCCATACTAGCTTTGACGACTGTTGGAAGGAAGGGTGAGAACTCACCGTAGTGAAGAGAGGTGAATATAAGTCAGCATTATCAGCGCGGTTAGAGAACGCCAGGAAGATGGCCTCCTTTTCAGGCACACTCACCACCAGATGGCTGAAACCGCAGGTATTGCCACTGTGGCAGAGCTCCAGGCTGCCGTTTTTCCTGAGGGTAAAGAACCACCCCATGCCGTAGAAACTGTTAGGGAAATCTGGAACCGCCGTGTGCACTTTATGGAGCAGGGGTGCCAGGAGGAATTCCGGATGGTGGTGCAGGGCGTGGTGCCAGCACAGGTACTCCTGAACAGACGTATACAGGCAGCCGTCTCCTTGGGTGGCGCTGCAGGGACTTTGGTCAGAAAAAATAAATTTATCTCTGTTTGGAGCATACCCCATGGCGCGGTGTGGTATGGGTGAGCCGGGCTGGTAGAAAACGGTGTTCTGCATGCCAAGGGGCTGGAAAATCTTTTCCTTCAGGTAATTCCTAATAGGTTTGTCTGAAACTTTTTTCACCAGCAAGCCCAGCAGAACATACCCGGTGTTGCTGTATCTGAAACCATGGCCAGATGTAAAATACCGCTGAGACCGGGCGGCAGTCATCTCCAACACCTCCTGGTCGGTTACCTGCCGGGGGCGGTTGTCAGCAATTACGTCCTCATAATCTGGCAAGCCGGAAGTGTGGGTTAAGAGGTGCCGTATGGTTACAGAAGCATGGTATTGCTGCATCTGGGTCAGAAACAAACCAATGGGGTCATCAAATGTGAACAGCCCTTCTTTTTCAAGCATGGCAACCGCCATAGCGGTAAACTGCTTGGTAAGAGATGCCATTCTAAAATTGGTTGCTGGGTGGAGCTGTTGCCCGGTGTCTGGATTGGCGCACCCAAAAGACTTTTTATAGAGATCCCTGCCTCCGGCCTGGGCAATAATTGTAAGTCCTGGTTCTTTTGCCGGATAGAGCGGGACCAGGAGATGATCCAGAGCGTGTGCAACTGAACTGGGGAATGTAATATTTGCTGAAGTAGGGGTCGTTTCCATGGCTGAGGCAGAAAGGTAATACACTCAGGGCTCCAACCAAAACCTATACCTGCCCTTCTTGTTGTTCATACCAAGAAACTAAGCTATGATGTATAGGGGCAGATTGCAAATAACTTACCCCTTCCCTGTAGGCAGGGCCGGTAAGTTGAGGAATCTTCTCTGTTTCTCGTTTTTGATTATCTGATGACACTCTTTACCAGTACTCTTTTACTTGAGCTTGATTGACGTGTAACTAACGGCCTCGTGTAAAAGACGGCGAAGGCCGTCGGCCGCTGCTGACGTTTATGCAGTGTTGGTGGTTGCTTTTTTAACACGCTACCACAATTTCCTCCACCAAGGCTTTTTCTGTTCTTTTAAGTTTTTTTCTCTTTCAGTCCTGTTCATTTCCTCCAAGTCAGAAACTACTCGCTTATTTAGTTCAGACCAACTTGTATGATTTTCAATGCTATAATCTGCATATAGTGCTAAGAAGTCGAGTGTTTCATTTCTAACAATGTCCAAGCTTCCATATACCTTTGTATTGGCCAGGTCGAATCCATCGTCGATTTGGTAGATGTACCCTTTTTCAAGTTCTGTAAAGTCTACCTCATCTTTAAGGTTATACATTGTCCGAACTATTCTCTCAAGTTCTTGTCCCTCTATAAGCCGCTTGTAAAGTAGTCCAAGAATTGCCTTACCGTTAGCTAAGGAATCCGAATCTAAAAAGCTACCTAAATAAGAAACCCCTTCGCTTTTAGATTTTATGAGAGACAATTCAATGAAGAATATATCTGGTTCTGCTTCTTGTGTAATTATTTCATCGGCCCACTTGGTAACTTCTTCTTTGCTAATAAGACTACTTGCCAAACCTACTTTGAACAAGGTCAGTAGTTCCTTATATTCTTTTGGGTCTCTCATTCATTTTAATAAAAGTTACCGCCAACTCCCCAATAACCGCACCTACTATGTGTATCACACCTATCTCCGTAGTTAAACATACGCTTTATTCGTCTTTCTAACAAACCGTCACCACATAGAAAGAGGCTTCCGTTTTGGGGCTGTTTTCTGAAAAACAGCCCCAAAACGGAAGCCTCATCTGGAAATGCTGGAAACAGACTACAGCACGTCTTTCAAGACCGCCCAAACGTTTTCGGCCAGAATCTTTTGGCCGGCGGCGGTAGGGTGCACACCGTCCTGTTGGTTGAGGTGGCGTTCCCCGCCCACGCCTTCCAGCAGGAAAGGGACCAGGGCCATGTTGTTCTCAGTAGCCAGCTGTCTAAAGATCACCCTAAATTCGCTGGCGTAGCGGCCACCCATGCTGGATGGGACTTCCATGCCCGCCATGACCAACTTGGCTTGGGGGTATTTGGCTTTCACTTTGTCAACAATGGCCTGCAGGTTCTTTTTGGTCTCGGCGGGCGGAATGCCGCGCAGGCCGTCGTTGGCCCCCAGTTCCAGCACAAACACATCCACCGGCTGCCGCAGCAACCAGTCAATCCTGTTCTTGCCTCCCGCTGAGGTTTCCCCACTCAGGCCGGCATTGATGGCCTTGTACGGTAGCTGCAGCGAGTCAATCTTCTTCTGGATCAGGGCCGGGAAAGACTCTGAGGGGCTGAGCCCGTACCCGGCGGTGAGGCTGTTGCCGAAAAATAATATGTTCTTCATCTTTTGCGGAGCAGTGGGTTTCTGGGCGGTTTGCGTTGCCGGGCTGGAGCTCCTGTCAGAGGCGCCCTTGTCAGAGCAGCCGTACAAAAAGGGGACCACCAGCCAAAAGAGGAACAAACAACGGTTATACATAGAGATCATGGGTAGGGTTGGGTTACAAAGAAAGTACTTAATAACTTAATTGGTACGTTTAAGGTTTAACTGGCGGTACCGCCATTGTTTCGTATTTTACGGCACTTTCCTCTGCCCGTCAAAGAGCCAGAGGTTTCATTTCCAACCAAGAACGCGTGAACACCATTCTGCAGATCCAAAACCTGAGCAAGACCTACCAAAGTGCAGAGCGCACCCTTACGGTATTAGAGAACATCAACTTTTCCATTGACGCGGGCTCAACGGTGGCCATTGTGGGGCCGTCTGGCAGCGGCAAGACCACCCTGCTGGGGCTCTGCGCCGGCCTTGACCGCTCCAGCGCAGGGGCGGTGGCGTTGAACGGCATCCGGCTGGACGAGCTGAGCGAAGATGCGCGCGCCCAGGTGCGCAACCAGCACGTGGGGTTTATCTTCCAGAACTTCCAGCTGCTGCCCACGCTCACGGCCCTGGAAAATGTGATGGTACCGTTAGAACTGCGGGGTGAGAAGAACGTGCAGCCGCAGGCGCTGGAACTGTTGGACAAAGTAGGCCTGGCCAGCCGGGCGCACCATTATCCGGCGCAGCTGTCAGGGGGGGAGCAGCAGCGGGTATCGCTGGCGCGGGCTTTCTCCAACAAACCTAAGATCCTGTTCGCAGATGAACCCACGGGCAATCTGGATGCCGAAACTAGTGAGAAAGTGGTGAACCTCCTGTTCCGCCTGAACCAGGACGCCGGAACCACCCTGGTGCTGGTGACCCATGACCTGGAGCTGGCCTCTAAAACCCAGCGTATACTGCGGGTGAAAGGCGGAAAGCTGGTGTCAGATGAGCGCACAGGCGTGTAGCAATGTTCCGCCTGCCAGTTTTCTATAGACTCTGTAGGAACACCGGCAAGGCAGTAGCCAGCACTATGGGAGCCACCACCTTCCTGCTTCCTCTTTCTGTTTTGGGGCTGTTTTCTGAAAAACAGCCCCAAAACAGAAAGAAATCACCAAAGAGACTTGTACCCTCCAACCCTCAACCAAAACCATTTTGAACAACCTGAACCTACCGTGGCTGGTGAAAATGGCCTGGCGCGACAGCCGCCGAAACCGTTCCCGGCTTTTCCTGTTCATCTCCAGCATCATTCTGGGCATAGCTGCGCTGGTGGCCATCTTTTCCTTTGGCCATAACCTGCGGCGCGACATTGACCAGCAGGCCATGAGCCTGATTGGGGCAGACGTCACCATTTCCAGCAACCGTCCGGTAAGCCCTGAACTGCAGCCGTTGCTTGACTCACTGGGTGATCTGCGGTCAGAGGAGCGAAGTTTCGCCTCTATGGTGTTCTTCCCCAGAAGCCAGGGCACCCGCCTGGTGCAGGTAAGGGCGCTGCAAGGCGGCTATCCGTATTACGGAAAGCTGGAAACCACTCCCGCTGAGGCAGGCACCTCCTTTCAAAATGGCCAGCAGGCGCTGGTAGACAAGACGGTTATGCTCCAGTTCGGGGCCAAGGTGGGAGACACCCTCTGGGTGGGGAATCTGTCATTTGAGATTGCCGGGATCTTGAACAAAGCCCCTGGGCAGACCGGGATTTCAGCCACCGTGGCCCCGGCCGTGTATGTGCCGCTGCGGTTTCTGGCCCAGACCGGCCTGGACCAGAAAGGGAGCCGCATCAATTACCGGTACTACTATAAATACAACCGGGAGGTAGATTTAAAAGCCCTGGCCAACAAACTGGAGCCCCGCCTGGAGAAGGAGCTGGTCAACCTGGAGACCGCCGACTCTGAGCGCGAAAACCTGGGCCGCTCGTTTGAAGACCTCACCAGCTTTCTGGCCCTGGTGGGGTTTATAGCCCTGTTGCTGGGGAGCATTGGCGTGGCCAGCGCCATTCATGTGTACATGCGGGAAAAGTTGCCCTCTATTGCCATTTTGCGGTGCATGGGCGTGAGCGGGCGGCAGGCGTTCCTGATCTACGTGATCCAGATCCTGGGCATAGGCTTGGTGGGGTCTGTGCTGGGGGCTGCGCTCGGCACGGCCGTGCAGTTGCTGTTGCCGCAGGTGCTGCAAGACCTGCTGCCGGTAGAGGTGACGGTGGCGGTCTCCTGGCTGGCGGTAGGGCAGGGCGTGCTCATTGGGCTGGTCATTTCCCTGCTGTTTGCTCTGTTGCCGCTGGTGAGTATCAGAAACATATCGCCGCTCAACACGCTCCGGCTCTCTTATGAAAACACCAGTCTGCTCAAAGACCCGCTCAAGTGGCTGGTGTACGCCCTTATTCTGCTGTTCATCTTTGGGTTTACCTACCTGCAGACGCGGCAGCTGAAAGACTCTTTCTACTTCACCCTGGGTGTGCTGGTGGCGTTTCTGGTGCTGGTGGGTATTGCGTGGACGTTGATGTGGCTGGTGCGCCGGTTTTTCCCCACCTCCTGGAGCTACCTCTGGCGGCAGGGGCTGTCCAACCTATTCCGGCCTAACAACCAGACCCTGATCCTGATCATTTCCATTGGCCTGGGCACGGCCTTTATCTGCACGCTTTATTTTGTGCAGTCCATTCTCCTGAACCGCATCACCTTGTCTGCCAGTGAGAACCAGCCCAACATGGTGCTGTTTGACATTCAGCCGGCCCAGCGCGAAGCGGTGACGCGGCTCACCAGGGCGCAGGGGCTGCCTGTGATCCAGCAGGTACCCATTGTGACCATGCGGGTTGAGGAAATCAATGGCCTTACGGCCGAAAAAGTGTTAGCAGACACTACGTTAGAGGTCTCCATCAGAGCCTTCCAGCGGGAGATGCGGGTCACGTTCAGAGACAGCCTCACCAGCTCAGAAAAAATCACCCAGGGCACCTGGCGCGGGAAAGTAGCCGCCCCTGATGATACCGTTTTTGTGTCACTGGACCAGAGTTATGCAGAGCGCCTGAAAGTTGAGGTGGGGGATACCATCATCTTCAACGTGCAGGGGGCCCTGATTCCCACCGTGGTGGGCAGCCTGCGCAAGGTAGACTGGAACCGCATCCAGACCAACTTTCTGGTGGTTTTCCCCACCGGGGTGCTGGAAGAGGCGCCGCAGTTCCATGTCTTGATCACCAGAGTGCCCACGGCCCAGGCCTCGGCGGCGTTTCAGCAGAAGGTGGTGCGGCAGTTCCCCAACATTTCCATCATTGACCTGGAGCTGATTTTAAGTGTCATGGACGAGCTGTTGGAGAAAATAGGTTTTGTGATCCGGTTTATGGGGGCGTTCAGTATTATGACCGGCGTGGTGGTGCTTATTTCCTCAGTGCTCATCAGCAAATACCAGCGCATGCGCGAAAGCGTGTTACTGCGCACCATGGGTGCCAGCCGGAAACAGATTTACGCCATTACCGCGTTAGAGTACTTTTTCTTAGGGGCCCTGGCCGCCGGTACGGGCATTGTCCTGTCGCTGGCCGGGAGTTGGGCCTTGGCCAGATTCAGCTTTGAAACCGAATTCTCGCCGCAGCTGTTGCCGGTGCTGGTGCTTTTTGGGCTCATCTCTACGTTAACGGTGGTGATTGGCCTGTTTAACAGCCGGGGAGTAGTGAACCGGTCGCCGCTGGAGGTTCTGCGGGCAGAGGCATAAGAAAGGCTTGGCCCCCCTTTCGTTTTCGGCCTGTTTTTCAGAAACCAGGCCGAAAACGCAACGTAATTATTTTTTCCCTTTCCCCTCTAGCCTTTGATACCACACCTCGCTGGCCCCTCCCTGTTTCTGGGTGTAGGCCACCAGCAGGTGAGAGTCACCCACCCCCACCACCACCGGATAACTGGCACTGACGGTGTCTGCCGTAAGAAAAGACTGCAGCACAGGCGCCCCCATTGCGTCTCTCACCTGTAGCCCAATGCGGGCCCGGAACGGTTTTGCCTGGGGCACCTGCTCATCCCAAACCAGGGCCAGCTGTTCGTTTCCAAAACTCACTAGCTGCGGGTGTTTGGCTGAGGCGAGCGTACTTACCGCCTCCCGCGGCGCAAAGGCACCCGCCTGGGGTTTGTGGGTGTAGAAAACCCCGCTTCCGCCGCCCATGGTGTACCATGCGGCATGCAGCCCGCTCCTGGTCCAGGCCAGCGTGGGCCCGGTATGCGGACAGCCGTTGATGACCCAGTTGTCTACACTAATGCGCTCGCGGGGTTGAAAAGTCTGCCCGTTGTCTGTTGACACCAGGTGCATCATGTCCCGGATGCTGTCATTCAAGATGGCGCGGTAAGCGGCATGCAGGTGGCCTCTACCGTCTACAAACAAATCTGTGCGGCAGCACTGGCAGAGTTGCCGGTCAATCACTTTCTCATAGGTAAAGCCCTGCCGGCCGCTGGTGGAGGAGAAGTAGAGGCTGGAGCCTTCTTTGGCCGTGTTCTTGCGGGAATCCAGCCAGATGGCGGCCACTTCGCCGGAAGGCAAAAGGGCTAGGTCAAAGTAGCGTTCATCTATGCTGTTCTCGGCGTCCTGCGCCAGTTGCCGGGCGGGGGTCCAGGTTTTTCCGCTGTCAAATGACTGGGTGTACCTCACCAGGCCGGCGTAGCTGTTTTGGTTACTCGGGTTCTGAACGGCAAAGACCGCTAAGATGTCCCCGTTGGCTTTGAAGACCAGTTTAGACAAGTTTTCGTCATGCGGATACACCCCGGCCGAGGTGGGAATTGCCTGGGGTGGGGCAAAGGTGTGGCCTTGGTCAGTGGAGCGGGCGTAGTACAAAAGATAATGGCCGGCTGTATCCTGCGCCTGCACCCAGCAAAGCACCGGGTTACCCTTGTGGTCTTTGGTGAGGTAGGGGCTGGAGGCTTTCAGGTGGTTCAGGGAAATCCTCTTCGGGCCGGCTTGTTCCTCCTGGGCCGGCTTCTGCTGGCAACCCACCCCCAGCAGGGCGAGAAAAAGTAACAGGACAAGTTGATAGTTATAAATTGGTTTCATGTTATTCTGAATGGGATAAAGTGCATGGTAAAGGCTGTTTTCGGCCTGTTTTTCCAAAAACAGGCCGAAAACAGAAAAAAGGGATGTGTTTTAGAGCTGCTTGCCTTTGGCCGTGAACTGATAGCCCAGCCCAACCGTGAAGGTTCTGGGTACGCCCTGGCGGTAGCTTTTGCCATAGGCGAATTTGTCAACGGTGGTGGCGTAAAGCTCATGGGTGAGGTTGATTACGTTCACCCAGGCTTCCACCCCGTGAAAAGCGTACCCCATTCTGGCATGGAAGAGGTGGTAGCCTTGGTACGTCTCAGAATTGGCAGGATCCATGTAGTACCGGCCCACGCGCTGCCATTCGGCGCTCAGCCGCAGACCGGGCAGGAAAAGAGGCTTGTACGTAATTTCTGTATTGCCAATGTACCTGGGGGCGGTAGCCATTTCATGGCCGGAGTAGTCCTGGCCGCGCTCTACAAAATGCCGGAACCAGTGCCGGGCGTAGGTGCCGCCTACCCTGAGCGTTAACGCCTCTACCAGGGAGGCCTGCCAGGTGAATTCCAAGCCCCGGTGGCGGGTGCGCCCGGCATTCTGATTTAGGTAGGTGCCGTCTGCCAGCCGCACAGAGATGATTTCATTGGTCCCGTCCATCTGGTACACGCTCAGGTCCAGATAGGCTTTCTGCTGCCAGAAGCTCCACCAGCCGCCCAGCTCATAGCTTCTGTAATCAGAAGGTTGCAGGGTAGGTGCTTGCACGCCCCGGTACAGTTCAGTGATCTGCGGCGGGGCAAAGCCTACGCTGTAGTTGGCATAAAGTCCGTTGCTTTTCCCAAAGTCATACGTCAGCCCCAGCTTGGGCGAGAACTGATGATATCCATCGGTTTTGTCTGGCGCCCCGGTGAAAGAAGAAGGCGGCAGGTAATTGTCAAAGGCATAGTCCAGCCGGTCATACCTGAGCGCCGCCACCAGTTTCAGGCGCTCTACCGGTGAGATCTCTGCCTGGGTGTAGACGGCGGTGTTCAGCAGGTCTACTGCATAATGCGTCAGGAGTGAATCTTTGGCGGTATAGCCGGTATAGGTGCCGTCTTCGCTGCGGTCAATGTCCAGGAACCGGGCGGTGTAGGTGGCCGGGCTGTAATCAGCGCTTATTCCTGCTATGAGGCTGGCGTTGAGAAAGGAAACCTGTTTTCTGTGCTGGGCAATAATGCCGTAGCTGGTGAACGCGTCTTCATTGATTTCCCCTTTTGCCTTGCGCGGGTTCCCAGAGACATTGGCAATGGCGTAAAACGGATTCTGCCCAATGGCATTCTGCCGGAAGAACAAAGTGGCCTGCGTTTGGTTTTGGGCATCCCAGCTATGCGCCAACGTGCTCCTTATGCGCAGCGCCTCCACCTGGCGGTAGGTGAACGTGTGCGGGCTGCTGTATTCCTTCTTGAAGAAACGGGTACTGTCCAGGCCGCCCGTCTGGTCGGTTGTATAATCCACCCACGTGGCAGAGGTGGTGAGCTTGCTGCGGTCCGATATCTGGTAGTCGGTTCTGAGGGTGAAGGCCAGCTTGTCAAAATCACTGTGGCTGATGAGGCCGTCCCGCTGCGCCGCGTAGTAGCCGCCGGCGTACACCCCCACTTTGCCCAAGGTGTTGCTCACGCTAAAGTCTGTGCGGCGGTAGCCCTGGTTGCTGGCTTCCAGCTGTACCTTGGCAGACAGAACGGGCGATGGGGCCAGGGTAATAAAATTCACGGCTCCGCCAATGGCCTCGCTCCCGTACAGAGAAGAAGCGGGGCCTCTGATCACTTCAATGTTCTTAAGGGCCGCCTGATTGATCTCAATGAGGGCGTTATGGTTAAAATCGCCGGAGGCGCGAATGGGAATGCCGTCTTCCAGATACAGAAAGAGGCTTTTGTAGCCAATGGGCTGCCTTATTGCCATGGTATGCTGCTCATTTCCCAGGTTCACCATGTACACGCCGCTCACTTTGTTCAGGACCTGGTCCAGCGTGGTGGCTTTGGTGTCATGCAATACCTGGGCGGAGATGCTGCTGATGGCCACCGGCGCCTCTGTGCGGCTTTGTGCTTCCCGGCTGGCAGAGACCACCACCTGGTTGATCTGGCTGGCAGCGGGCACCAGGGCCACTACCAGCGGTTGCCCCTGCACGGGAAGTTGCTGGGAAAAATATCCCAGGTACGAGACCGCCAACGTCTCCTGCGGTTGGCTGGCAGACAGCGTGAACCGTCCTGCCTGGTCTGTGCTGGTAGCCAGCGCGCTGGGTTGGCTTTGCACCGTGGCACCCACTAAGGCTTCTTTGGTATAGGCGTTTATCACCCGCCCCTGCACCGTGTGTTGGGCATGGGCATAGCGGGCCAGCGTCATGCAGAGCATGAGGCAAGCAAAATATCTTTGCATAGAACTGGATTGACAGGAATAGAAATAGAAAATCTGCCGTGCCCCAAAAGTGGGAGGCACAGCCAGGCCCACCAGGGTTCACCTGGTGGCATTTACTTCTAAACTGCCGTCTGGGGCGGGTGAAAGATAGCCTGCAAAGACCCGCTGGGTTTGCCTTCTAAAAAAGCCAGGGGCACGGCTGAACCTTTATGGGCGAACGCCGGGGGGTAGGAGGCCAGTGACTGGTAGAACAAGGTGATTTCCTGCTTCTGTTTCTGACGCTTCTGGTTAGAGGTGTTCTCGGTCTGCTCCGCCTTCCTGAGTTTCTTCATCAGGTAGCACTTCCCATTACATTGCAGTTGGGGCTTTTCCCGGTTAAGGCAGAGAAACTTAGTGATGAAGTCTTTGTTGGCCTGGTACTCTAACAAAATGAAAAGCCTGCTGAATGCTTGGGTCAGCATCACCACCAGGAGTAATATGGTTACTGTTCTTTTCACGTTCTAAAGGCGGGGCAAAGGTAGCCAGGCAACCTGTAACTAGCTTAAAGGATTTGTAAAGTTTTTGTTTCAAAGTCAGAAAGTTTCTTAGGCTATGAACGAGACTGAATTTTCTGTTTTAGGGCTGTTTTAGAGAAAACAGCCCTAAAACAGAAGTGGCTAATAGGGAATGCCCAGCCTTTGGTAGATAAAACTCAGCAACCACACCGGGCCAATGAGCAGGAACTGCAGGTCTTTGAGAAAGGAGGGTTTCTTGCCTTCTATCTTGTGCCCAATGAACTGCCCCACCCAGGCCCCAATAAAAATCAGCAGGCAGATAGCCCAGAGCGGGACGGAAGGCACCCTGTCCAGCTGGTAAACCACCCAGAGAAAGAATGCGCTCACCAGAACCATGCCCGCCGCCAGCCGCGGAGAGAGGAGTAGGTAGTAGACCATGGCCGCCAGCACAAACAGAATGCCCCAGTTAAGCAGAAAGGGCAGCTCCAGGAAGAAAGCCGGTACCGGAATAGACCAGATCAACCCCTCCAGGCTGATCATGATGGCGGGTACACAGATCCAGTGAATGGTTTTGTTCGTGCCGTTGCGGTGGCTCTCGGCGTATTCGTTTAGCAACTGGTGAAGGGCGGCCATGGCTTTTTTTAGGACCAATGTAACCAATCTGGCAGAAGAAGGAAAGCCCCACATCCCGCTGAGTTACAACTAGAAGAGACTTCCAAAGGAACTTATACCCTCAGCTCTGGTAGAAGTTGCTCAAGCCATTCTGGTAATCTGGACTAAAATCAAACGTATGGCAGTTTTTGGCGAAGGCAGCAGTACCCCGTGTCTCAACCACAGAGATGCGCTACTCACAGGGCGTAGGTTTGGGCGTTTTTGGCCCGTTTTTCTGAAAACAGGCCGAAAACAGGTTTTATGCCTGGGGCAGGTTGGACTGGTTTTTGCCAGACTAACACATATTAGCTATTTTTAAGATCTTATCAATTAACCCAATAGAATGAAGCACCAACGTTCTGCAGCCTCAGCTTTTTTACTGGCATCACTGCTGGTGGGGGGCTGTGCCAAAAATACCACTTCCAGTACCAGTACCGCCTCTGCCACCGCTTCAGCGGTGCAGGCGAAGGAAATGGTCTCTGTCACCCAGTCTTCACCCCCGCAAGTCACCGAGGGCGAGTTTACCTACGTGGCAGACCAGTTCGCCGACCTCCGGATTCTGCGGTACCGCGTGCCGGGCTTTGAGGAGCTCACCACGCAGCAGAAGGAGCTGCTCTATTACCTCTATGAAGCCGCTCTCTCTGGCCGTGACATCATCTATGACCAGAACTATAAGCACAACCTGCGCATACGCCGCACCTTAGACGCCCTTGTGGCGAACAAAAGAGACCGCTCCACGTCGCCAGACTGGGAAAAGCTGATGGAGTACACCAAGCGCGTCTGGTTCTCTAACGGCATCCACCACCATTACTCCACCAATAAGCTGGTGCCTGAGTTCAGCCAGGCCTTTCTGGCTGAGTCTATCAAAAAAGTGCCAGCCCGGCAGCTTCCGCTGCAGCCGGGTGAAAGCGTAGAGGCCTTTATCAACTGGATAACCCCCCTTCTCTTTGACCCCACTATTGCGCCCAAGCGCGTGAACCAGGCGGCGGGGCAGGACTTGATCGCCACTTCGGCCAACAATTACTATGAGGGCGTAACCCAGAAGGAGGTAGAGGATTTTTACGCGAAGAAGTCGAATAAGAAAGACCTCACCCCGGTTTCCCACGGGCTCAACTCCAAAGTAGTCAAAGAAAACGGCCAGCTGGTGGAGAAAGTCTGGAAAGTGGGCGGCATGTATGACGCCGCCATCAAACGCATTGTGTTCTGGCTGGAGAAGGCGATTCCGGTGGCCGAGAACGACCAGCAGCGTCTGGCCCTGCAGAAACTGGCCCAGTACTACCGCACCGGTGATCTGAAAGTGTTTGATGAGTACAACATTGCCTGGGTGAATGATGTGAATTCCAAGACAGATGTGGTCAACGGCTTCATTGAGGTGTACGGTGACCCGCTGGGCATCAAGGCTGCATATGAGTCAGTGGTCTCTTTCAGAGACGAAGAGGCCACCAAGCGCATCAAAGCCATTGGGGATCAGGCGCAGTGGTTTGAAGACAATTCGCCGCTGCTGCCCCAGCACAAGAAGAAGAACGTGGTAGGCATTACCGCCAAAGTGATTACCACCGTGGTAGAGGCCGGTGATGCCGCCCCGTCTACGCCCATTGGCATCAACCTGCCCAACGCCAACTGGATCAGGAAAGAGCACGGTTCCAAGTCAGTGAACCTGGGCAATATTGTGCACGCGTACAATGAGTCTGCCAACACCGGCGGAAGCGCCCTTTCTGAGTTTGCGTTCTCGCCGGAAGAGATTGACCGCGCCAAGAAGTATGGCTCCCTGGCCAGTGACCTGCACACTGACATGCACGAGGTGATTGGCCACGCCTCTGGCCAGATCAACCCTGGCGTAGGCACGCCCAAAGAAACTTTGAAAAGCTACGCCAGTACCATAGAAGAGGGGCGGGCTGACTTAGTGGCGCTTTATTATGTAATGGACCCCAAGTTGGTGCAGATTGGGGTCATGCCTTCTTTAGAAGCCGGCAAGGCCGAATATGATGGCTACATCAGAAACGGGTTGATGACCCAGCTCTCGCGCCTGGCCCCCGGGGAGCACCTGGAGGAAGCCCACATGCGCAACCGCCAGATGGTGGCGGGCTGGGTGTACGAGAAAGGCCAGAAAGACAAGGTGATTGAGAAAGTGACCCGTGACGGCAAAACGTATTTCAGAATCAATGATTACCAGAAGCTGCGCACCCTCTTTGGGCAGCTGCTGCGGGAAACCCAGCGCATTACCTCTGAAGGGGATTACAACGCCGCCAAGAACCTGGTGGAAACCTACGGCGTGAAAGTAGACCCTGCCCTGCACAAAGAGGTATTGCAGCGCTACAGCAAACTGAATATTGCCCCGTATGCCGGCTTCATCCAACCCAAGCTTTCACCGGTGGTAAAAGACGGCAAAGTAGTAGATGTGTTGATTACGTACCCTGCCAACTTTACCCAGCAGATGCTGGAGTACGGCGAAGTGTACAACCTGCTGCCCAACTATAACTAATTTCTGTTTTCGGGCTGTTTTTCTGAAAACAGCTTAAAAACAAGAAGCGCCTGATTTTTCAGGCGCTTCTTGTTTTTATAGGGCAACAGGATGTACAGCATGTCTGTATCTGTTAGCGGTGAGGGCCAGAATAGGGTTCTGCCAACGTTTTTTTTACCTTGCTAAACCGTGTGATGCGGATAAAAGCGCGGGGGCAGATTCTCACCAAAGCCGTTTGCCTCCCGGAAAAAAGCGAACAGGTACTTCCGTCTGTTAACCGGCAGCTCTCTCCTGCAGGATTTTCACCGTTACCAGCAGTTGGCCCACATGGCGCTGGGTATGTTCGGCGGCATGGAAAAGCAACCCCAGCACCGTAGACGGCAGCTGTACCCTGCCTACCCCTCTAGGTTGGGTTAGCTCCGGTTCCGGCGTTTGGGTAAGTTGGGCCAACGTTAAGTCAACCTGCAGGTTAAACGCCCCCAACAACTCCTGAACAGTGACCTTTTGCTGGGGAGGAATGCCTTCCTGTGAAAGGTAATGCAACTGTTCCTGTTGCAGGCCTTCACCGCGGGCGTACGTCAAAAGCCGGTCTAACACTCCGCACAGGTGCTGTAAGTGAAAACCAACCGAAGCCACCCCGGCAGGTCTCTGCCACAGCAGGTCATCAGAAAATTCCTGCAGGTATTCCTCCAGTTCTTCTTTGGCCTGCAGAAGGGCATGCGCTACTGGCTGCAGCAGCAGCGGGATATTCGCCACCGGACCGCGCAGCCATACTTCCGGGGCCTTTACTTTAGCCATAGTAACGTAAGTTTATGTGTGATGTGACCTCAACCAAAAGAGGGCAATCTGAGCAAAGATAGAATAACCGCTGTTTTGTCTTCATCTTTAAAAGATTAGCCTTTTAGCTGGCAGAGCACCAATGTATAGTAACTTGTTGAGCTATAGGTACATTTATTGGTCCTGCGGGGAGCAAAAGGAGGCGAACGGCAACAGCAAGTACTCCTCACTAACTTAATTCAACGGCAGGTTCATTTGAGAGACAAGTAGGTAGTTTGCCTTGGCTCAACGCTTAGCAGGTCATACACCAGCCGAGAGAAACCCCTATCTATTCTTCCATGACAAACGCCAGGAGCAGTTCTCTGTACCCCAGCGCCTAGGCACAATATTTCCGTTTTCGGGCTGTTTTTGCAAAAGGAGCCCTAAAACAGCAGCCTGGTTAAACGGTTTAATTTGCATCAAGTTCCCGGAAGGCAAAGCCAGGCACAAAGGGGTATAAAACAGAAATGCCCCACCAACCGGCGGGGCATTTCTGTTTCTTAACGCAGTCTATTCACTTATTGGATGAAGAGACGGAACTCAGCGCGGCGGTTTCTGGCACGGCCGGCGTTGGTGGTGTTTGGTGCCACTGGTCTTTCCTCACCAAACCCTTCTGTGATCACACGGTCAGAGCTGATGCCTTTGGTGTCTGTGAAGTAAGACTTGGCAGCTTCGGCACGGCGTACAGAAAGCTCCTGGTTGTACTCGTTAGAACCAATGTGGTCAGCGTGGCCAGAGATACGCAGGTTGTAGTGCGGATACTTGTTCAACATGGTTGAGATTCTGTCAAGAGTTGGGTATGAAGTTTTCTTCAGTACTGCTCTGTTGAATTCGAACTCAATCTTAGGAACACGGGCCATGTAGGTGCTGTCAGCGGCGTCTAGGCCTGGGCAACCCATGTTAGCGGCAGAACCGGCTACGTCTGGGCAACGGTCAACGTCATCATTCACACCGTCTCCGTCTTTGTCAAGTACCACTGGGCAACCGTTGGCATCTACCTGAGTACCGGCTGGGGTGCCTGGGCACTGGTCGTTTTTATCGGCTACGCCGTCACCGTCTGCATCTGGGCAACCTCTGGTTGCGGCAGTACCGGCCTGGTCTGGACACTCGTCTTCTGAGTCTCTGATACCGTCACCGTCTCTGTCTGGGCAGCCTTGCAGGGCAGCAGTACCGGCTTCGGTTGGGCACTGATCCTGATAATCTGGAACACCGTCACCGTCACCGTCTAACGGACATCCTTTTTTATCAACCTGTACACCGGCAGGGGTGTCTGGGCATTCGTCTCTTCTGTCAGAAACGCCGTCACCGTCTGTGTCTTTGGCTTTCCCTAAACCGAAGGAAACCCCAAACTGGTGCTGCAGGTAGCGGTCGTTCAACTCGTCAGTACCCTGCACCTTGATCCCGTCCAGCAAATCTGTAGATGGATAGTTGAAGGTAGATTGGGCAAAGATTTTGAAGTTGTCTGAGATTTTGAAGTTGATACCAGCCCCGGCGGCATAGTTCATGCGCAGGATGCCCTCATCATAAGAGGCTGGGGTGGAGCCGGTAGGGTAGTAGGCTTCTACACTGGCATACTGGGCACCTACGCTGGCCAACAGGTAAGGCTGAATAAAGGCGTTCTCATTCAGGATCTTACCGTTGTTCAACTTGAGTTTTAAGCCCAGGTTGGCGGTTCCCACTTCATCGTCAAAACGGGACATGCCGTTGGTGCCGTTGAAGTTGTACATTCCTTCCTGCTTCATGTTGAAGTAGTTCAACTGTAAAGCGACATCAAAAGAAGGAGACAGGTAACGGTTGATCCCAAGGCCGCCGCCCCAGGTTGAGTTACTCATGTCCCAGATGTCATTACGTAGGTTGGTACGTGCCTGAATGGCATTCGCGTATAGAGAGAGTCCCCAGGGCCTATCAGCAGACTGTGCGAAAGTTTCAGGGGTGGCACCCATAGACAGCAGGAACGCGCCTACCATGGATGCCTTAAGTAATGATTTCTTCATAGTTTTAAAGTAATTGGAATATAGTGTAATGCCCATATTTACATGTTTTAGAATAAAATGTTGCCTTTTCACTGAAAAAATAAAATGCAAGGGCGTGTAAATGGCAGAAGGTGAACTAGTTAAAATTTATAAAAGAAGGGCCTGATTTGCTGGTAGAAGGTTTTTTACAGGCCAAATACCAAGTTTTGCCTTGAGTGGCCCTAGACAGATTATTTATGAATATTTATAAAAAAAGGAGAGCGTTTGGGCTCTCCTTTGTATTATGTTATATAACAATTGCTATACTTAGGTCTTAGACGTTAAACCTGAAGTGCATAATGTCGCCGTCTTGCACCACGTACTCTTTGCCTTCCAGGGCCATTTTGCCAGCCTCTTTGATTTTAGCCTCGGTTTTATACTCCTGATAGTCTTTCAATTTGATTACCTCAGCCCTGATAAAGCCTTTCTCAAAGTCTGTGTGAATCACCCCGGCCGCCTGCGGCGCCTTCCAGCCTTTTCTAATGGTCCAGGCGCGTACTTCCTTTACCCCGGCGGTGAAGTAGGTGATCAGGTCCAGCAGGGCGTAAGAGGCTTTGATCAGGCGGTTCAGCCCAGATTCTGTTAAGCCGTACTCTCCCAGGAACAACTCTTTCTCCTCGGCATCTGTGAAATCAGCAATCTGGGCCTCAATGGCGGCAGAGATCACCACCACCTCGGCGTTCTCCTCTTTCACGTGCGCTTGCAGGGCGTCTAAGAATTTGTTGCCGGTCAGGATAGACTCCTCATCTACGTTGGCTACATAGATCACCGGTTTAATGGTGAGCAGCTGCAGATCTTCTACAGATTCCAGGTCTTCTTCTGAGTAATCAAGGGAGCGGGCGTTTTTGCCGCTTTCCAGGTGCTGCTTGAACCGTTGCAGCGAGGCAAACTCTTTCTTCGCCTTGGCGTCTCCAGACTTGGCGGTACGCTCCACCTTGGCAATTTTTTTGTCAATAGACTCCAGGTCTTTCAGCTGCAGCTCGGTGTCAATCACATCTTTGTCAAACACGGGGTCTACGCCGCCGGCCACGTGCACAATGTTAGGGTCATCAAAGCACCGCACCACGTGAATGATGGCGTCTACTTCTCTGATGTTAGCCAAAAACTTGTTGCCCAGGCCTTCGCCCTTGCTGGCGCCTTTCACCAGACCGGCAATGTCAACAAACTCCATGACGGTGGGTAGTACCCGCTCCGGGTGCACCAGTTCCTCCAGGATCTGGAGGCGCTCATCTGGCACGGTGATCACGCCCACGTTGGGCTCAATGGTACAGAAAGGGTAATTGGCAGATTCTGCCTTGGCGTTTGACAAAGCATTGAACAGCGTAGATTTGCCCACGTTTGGTAAACCCACTATTCCGCAACGAAGTCCCATATAAATAAGGTTGGTATAAGTTCAGGTGAAAATTCTGTGTTGGGCGGCTCCCTGCGCTGAGCAGGGCACCGCCTGAAACGGCCGCAAATATACGCAATCCCTTTTGAATGAGCGTTGGCCGGAAGAAAGGATCTGGTTTTGCTCCGGTCTGGGAGAAAAGCCCCATACCGCACAGGGCAGAGGCGTTTTGGGGTTGTTTTCAGAAAAACAGGTCAAAAACAGAAAAGAGGGGATGCAGCGGTTTCTGCCTGTTTTAGCAAAAACAGCCCGGAAACAGGAACCGGGAAGGCATAAAAAAAGCTCACGCGAGGCATGAGCTTGGGGAGAATTGAAAGCGGGACTATTCCCACTTCAGTTCTTCATCCACAGCGGCTTCTGTTTCAGCATGCTCCAGACGTTCCAGTTCAGCCAGTGCCTCTTCAGATAACAATTCGCCTTTCACGTGGTTAACGGTATCCTGCAGCGCTTCCATGAACTTGGCAAAGTCTTCTTTGTACAGGAAAATCTTGTGCTTTTCGTAAGAGTAGTTGTCATCCTTGAACTTTCTCTTGCTCTCTGTGATAGTCAGATAATAATCATTGGAGCGGGTTGACTTCACATCAAAGAAATAGGTGCGCTTTCCTGCTCTTACTCTTTGCGAGTAGATTTCTGCTTTGTCGTTGTTCTCTTCCACCATAACTTGAAGGGTTCCTAAAGTATTTGAGGTAGCCAATTTAAAAGAACTGTTTCATATCTAAAAATTTTTAAGATTAATTTTAATAGTTAAATTCGAATGTACTAATGTTCCAAGAGGGGCTCCTTGCCGTGATAAACCGCATTATCCTGCTCATTCTCTGCTTCTTGCCGTATTTTTCAGCAGCGGGCGTTACGCCGCAAAAGGGAAAAGCGACGTATTACGCTTCTTCATTTAATGGAAAAAAGACTACTACCGGGGAGCCGTACAACCCAAAATCTTACACTGCCGCCCATGCCACGCTGCCTTTGCACTCGTATGTACGGGTGCAAAATCTGCAGAATGGCCGGAGTGTGGTGGTCAGGATCAATGACCGCATGAGCCGTAAATCACGGTTTATCATTGACGTTTCTACCGTGGCGGCCAAAGAGCTGAAGATTTATGGGAAGGGAATGGGGCAGGTGCGGCTTACCCGTATAAGTAAACAGGAGGCACTGGCGTTACAGAAGAAAGAAAAGAAACAGCATGAGCAGAATAACGGTTGACCTAGACAGTGTACGGCACCTGAAGAACCTGGAGTTTCTGGCCAAGCGGCTGGTAGAGGGGTTTATTACCGGATTGCACAAGTCGCCGTACCACGGGTTTTCCGTTGAATTCTCAGAGCACCGCCTTTACAACTCCGGCGAGAGCACCCGCCACATGGACTGGAAAGTCTTTGCCCGCACAGATAAGCTCTTTGTGAAGCGGTATGAGGAGGAAACCAACCTGCGGTGCCAGCTGCTGCTGGATGTCTCCGGGTCCATGTATTACCCCACCGCCAACTACGGCAAACTTGCCTACGCCGTGCTGAGTGCGGCGGCGCTGGCCACCCTGCTGCAAAAACAGCGCGATGCGGTAGGCCTCACCACCTTCTCTGATGTCATTGAGTTGCAGACCCCCATTAAATCAACCGGGGCCCACCTGCATACGCTGCTCCTGCATTTGCAGCAACAGCTGCAGAAGTCGGCCCCCCCGCAGAAGGAAACCAAAGTGGCCGCCATGCTGCACCATGTGGCGCAGCAGCTGCCCAAGCGTTCGCTGGTGATTTTGTTCAGTGACCTGCTAAGCCAATATGAGCAGCTGGATGAGATTTTTCTGGCGCTCCAGCACCTGCGCCACCAGCAGCACGAAGTCTTGCTTTTCCATTTCACCCACGCCGAGACCGAAGAGGAATTCCAGTTCCCTGACCGCCCCTTTACCTTTATTGGTCTGGAGAACGGGGAGAAAGTGAAGGTACAGCCGGCCGAGCTGCGGGAAACCTACGTGGCGGCTATGCGGCAGTTTAAGAACGAACTGAAGCTGCGGTGCGGGCAGTACCGGATTGATCTGGTGTCGGTTGACCTGCGGGATCCTATTGAGAAGGTGCTGCAGGCGTATTTGGTGAAGAGGCAGAAGGTAAGGTGATCTGGGGTTCTGTGAGTTGTTCTTGAATATTCAGGTAGCTTTTGGTGAAGCTTGTCTGATCCCCTGGCTTTGCCGTTTGCTCCGGTGCGACATCACTTTTCTGTTTCATGGTTTCCGCTATGCGCTCACGGCCGCGGGGCCCCGTCCTGGCGATTCGCACTGCTGCTTCTCTAAACCTTCGGTTTTGCTGCTAAAGCAGCACCAAGAACCAGAGGCGCTCATCCCCACGACTGGTCTCTGTTCCTTCCCTGAACAGCTTGTGCAGTCATGTCTGCCTCTGCAGGTAACCGTTGCTGATCCGCTAGCCTGTGGCGAACCCGTGCTGCGCACATCAGTCATGGGCAGAAGTGTTTGCTGCTGATTGCTCGAGGCTGCAGATGGTTGCTATTGCGGCTGCTACAGGCACCGCTGCCCGCTGCTGGCGCGAGTCTCCAGACTCGTGCCTGATGATGACGGGGAGTCTCTGACTACCCTCGCTGCCGGGCAGCGATAGTACGCCGTGGTGATCAATTCGTGCTTCAATTCTTGGACTCCCGCTGGCGCGAGCTTGCAGCTAGTGCCTTTTTACTGGTCTTGCTGTTGTTGGTGATCTGTCACGCCTGAAACTTGGGCATACCTCCTTGGCGGCAGTTTGGAACAGCCATGAAGCAAAGCCTTACCTTACTTTTGCATAGAACTGCTGCAATAGTGCGGAAGCTACTGACGTGCCTTACATATAGTAAAGCTGTTTAGTGTTTTGATAGAAATGGTTTGGCAATGATTCAAGTTTCTGTTTTCGGGCTGTTTTTCAGAAAACAGCCTGAAAACAGAAACCAATGGCTAGTGAAAAACCGTACCCGGCAGCTTTTGGCTGCCAGTTTCAAAAACTCTAAACATCTTCTTTATATAAAAGGAATAGACCACTCCTGATTCTGCATTAGAATATCCCTTTCTTAGCTTTTCCCTTAAATAGTGATAAAACAACCCTTACGGTAAGGGTTTGAGCAGGATATCGGCGAAGCCGTGGGTGGTGTCTGTGAAATAGTCTTCTACTTCATACTGGCAGGCGGCGGCCATCTCGTGGATCTGCCTGAGGGAGTATTTGTAGGAGTTTTCAGTGTGAATGGCTTCCCAGGCCTCAAAGGAGAAAGTTTGCTGAAGGGCTTGCACGTGTACCTCCTGCGGCTGCTTGCTGATGAGAAAGCTGCGCATAGCGCCTTCTACGGGGTCATACTCAGCAAAGTGCTGGAACTGCTCCAGGGCAAAATCTGCCGAAAGCTCCTGGTTAATGCGGTGCAGCAGGTTCAGGTTGAAGGCAGAGGTGACACCGGCGGCATCATCATAGGCCCGCCTAATCTTCTCCGGGTCCTTGCGCAAATCAACCCCTACAAGCACGCGGTCCTGGGGGGAGAGTTTTCGGCGCAGTTCGCAGAGAAACTGCTGGGCTTCTCCGGGGGCAAAATTCCCGATGTTGGAGCCCAGGAACAACAACAGTTTGCGGGCTGGACTCTGCTCGTTAAGCCATTGCAGGCCCTGCACATACTCGGCGGCCAGGCCGGTGACTTTCAAAGTAGGATAGGTTGCCTGCAGTTCTTCCAGCAAGTGTTCAACCTGCCGGGGCGAAATATCCAGCGGCACAAAATTGAAATCAGTTTGCTGGGAGACCAGTTCCTTGATCAAAAGTTTGGTTTTAAGCGCATCTCCGGCACCAAGGTCCACCAGCTGGAACGGCTCCTGGGTGCCAAAGGCAAAGAGGATCTCTTTGCGCTGTTTGTCCAGAATCTCGTGCTCCAGTTCAGTGAGGTAGTACTCTGGCAGCTCCATGATTTGCTGGAACAGCTGGCTGCCCCTGGCATCATAGAAGAACTTTGAGGAGAGTTTTTTGGGGAACTGGCTTAACCCCTGGGCAACATCCTGGGCCAGCCCGCTGTCTTTTTGGTCATTGGTTGGCAACAGGTTGATGAACTGCTGTAAAGAGGTGGTAGCCTTTGGGGTCATATTCAAATGTAGGTTTATCTTTTGGCCAGCCTGATGCCGGTGAACTGCCAGCGTTTGTCTGCATGAAAGAAGTTACGATACGTGGGCCTGATATGGTTTTGCGGAGTAGCGCAGGAGCCGCCTCTGAGCACCATCTGGTTGATCATGAACTTACCGTTGTACTCGCCAATAGCACCGGGGGCGGTTTCAAAGTGAGGGTAGGGCAGGTAGCTGCTGTAAGTCCATTCCCAGGTGTTGCCCAGCAACTGGGCGGCATAGGGTTGTTCTGCGGGAAACACGGCTGGCACCGGCTGGTACCGCTCACTCTCCACAAAGTTGCCGGTTGCCAAGGGGTTAGGGTATTTCTGCGACAGTGCCTCCCATTCAAACTCAGTCAACAGCCGGTGCCCTGACCAGTTGGCATAGGCCAGGGCCTCATAGAAGCAGACATGGGTGACCGGTGCTGCCAGGTCAAGCGGCTGCAGCCCGTGCAGGGTAAACTGGAACCATTGATCCTCCTGCTGCAGCCAATAAAGGGGCGCCTGCCACTGCTGGGCCTGCACCAGTTGCCAGCCCTCTTCCAGCCAGTGCCTGAAATCAGCGTAGCCGCCGTCTTGCATGAAACGCAGGTATTCACCGTTGGTCACCGGGGCAGCCTGGGCCTCAAAGGCAGGTATAAACACCTGATGCGCCTGTAGCTCATTGTCAAAGCAGAAGCCCTGGCCCCGGTGCCCAACGGTGTAAAGGCCTTCTGGCACGGGGAGCCATCTGTTTTGGGGCTGTTTTTCAGAAAACAGGCCCAAAACAGCCGTTGCCGGGCTGGGCAGGTAAGCGGGCAGCAGCGGGTTGCAACTCAGAATGTACTTGATGTCTGTCACCAGCAGCTCCTGGTGCTGTTGCTCATGCTGCAGGCCCAGTTCCAGCACGGCGGCTAGTTCCGGCTTCTCCTGAAGCAGGGTGTCTGCCAGGACTTTTTCCATGTACTGGTCCACATGTTGGCGGTACGCGTAAATGTCTTGCAGCGGAGGTCTGGAAAGGGTGCCCCGGTCTGAGCGCGCAATGCGGCTGCCCATGCTGTTGTAGTACGAGTTAAACAGAAATGCGTACTGCGGGTGGAAGTGCTTGTAGCCGCTAACGTGGGGCTGCAGGATAAACATCTCAAAAAACCAGGTTGTGTGCCCCAGGTGCCACTTTGGCGGGCTCACGTCTACCATGGGCTGCATCACGGTGTCTTCTGGGGTGAGGGGCGCGCAGAGTTTTTCGGTTTGCCGCCGTACCGCCCGGTAACGGGCCAGGTACAGCTCCGGCTGGGTATTCAGGGCGTGCTGCATGTGGTTTCTACGGATTGTTCCTTCCTAAACTTAGATCCCGTAAAAAGGTTATAATTTTACTTTCTCTTACTCGTGCCATGCCCATAGTTGTCACTCCGTTTTTCAGGAAACTCCTGTTCAAGTTTGATGCCCGCACCTCCAGAGGGGCCATGCGGGAGCACCATGCCCACTATATTCGCATTCACCATACAGACAACCCGCAGGTGCAGGGGTGGGGGGAGTGCTCGCCGCTGCCCGGGCTGAGCCTTGATTACCGCCCAGACTTCTACCAGGTGCTGCAGGAACTGTGCCGGGAGTACAACTCCCTGGAACTCAAGCGGGGGCAAGAGGAGGAAGGCGAATATTTTTGGCTGAAGCTGCAGGACTTCCCCTCTATTTTATTCGCCTGGGAAACCGCCTGGGTTGATTTTCTGAGGGGGGGCAACAAAGTGCTCTACAAGTCAAGCTTCACCAGAGGGGAAAGCGGGATTAAGATGAACGGACTGGTCTGGATGGGAGAGGCTGCCTTTATGCGGGAACAGATTGAGAAGAAGCTGGAACAGGGTTTTACGTGCCTCAAATTGAAAATTGGCGGGCTTGACTTTGTGCAGGAAATCAAGATCCTCAGGGAAATCAGGAAAGTGGCGGGTGCCGACCAACTGGAGCTGCGGCTAGATGCCAACGGCGCGTTTACGGTGCAGGAAGCGGAGGAGAAACTCAGGGAGCTGGCTTTGTTTGACATTCATTCTATTGAGCAGCCCATCAGGCAGGGGCAACTTGAGGCCATGCAGCTCCTATGTGGTGTGTCGCCCATCCCTATAGCCCTTGATGAGGAGTTAATAGGCGTACAGGGAACCGAGCAGAAATGGAAGTTGCTGGATTTCATTCGTCCAGCCTATGTGATTTTAAAGCCAACTTTAACCGGCGGGCTTTCCTCTTCCCGGAGCTGGATTCAGGTGGCCGAGTCATTGGGTATAGCCTGGTGGCTCACCTCAGCACTTGAGTCTAACATTGGCCTGAACGCCATTGCCCAGTTTGCCGCCGAGTTCCACAACCCGCTTCCGCAGGGCTTGGGTACCGGGCAGTTATACCACAACAACCTGGCGTCACCGCTGCAGGTAAGAGGCGAGGAGCTGTGGTACAACCCGGAGCAGAGCTGGGAGCTGCCAACCTAAACATCCTGTTTTCGGGCTGTTTTTCTGAAAACAGCCCGAAAACAGGAACTGCTGAAACGGAGGGGGAGAAACGGTTATTTTTCCAGCAGCGCTTTGACCAGTTGCGGCACGCCCACCGTTGCCTTCTCCTGGATTATAGTCACATTACGGCGGTGGCTCAGAGCAGGGGTGTGCGGGTCAACCAGGTAAACAGGGGTGTCATGCGGGGCGTAAGACAAGAGCCCGGCAGCCGGGTACACTTGCAGGCTGGTGCCAATGACCAGAAAATAATCTGCCGTTAAGGCTTCTTCAATGGCCTGTTCCATCATGGGCACGGCTTCGCCGAACCAGACAATATTGGGTCGCAGCTGATATCCTTTCTCGCATAAGTCCCCCAGGTTCAGTTCCCAACCCGTCATGGGGTAAACCAAAGATTCATCATAGGTGCTCCGGCTTTCAAAGAGCTTGCCGTGCAGGTGCAGAATGTGGGAGGAACCCGCGCGTTCATGCAGGTCATCTACATTTTGGGTGATGATACGCACGTCATACTTCTGCTCCAGGTCCACCAGCGCCCTGTGTCCTGCATTTGGCTCCACCCCCTGCGCGCTCTTGCGCCGCTGGTTGTAAAACTCCAGTACCAGTTCAGGATTCCTGCGCCACCCTTCCGGCGAGGCTACAGCCATGACATCATGGCCTTCCCAGAGACCGTTGGCATCTCTGAAAGTGGCCAAACCGCTTTCAGCACTAATTCCTGCCCCGGTGAGTACTACAACTTTCTGCCGCATAACACTAAGTAAATGAAGAGGTAAGGGTGTCTTGGGTTTAGTAGGGGTTACCACATTCCCGTTTACTTATTCCCTTTCTAAAAGATTCAGAAGTCTGGAAACAGAAACTCCGTTTTTGGCCTGTTTTTAGAAAAACAGGCCAAAAACGGAGTGACAAAGATTATGCGCCGCCTTTAGCCTTTAGCTTGACTTCTTTTTAGTGGCAGGCTTGGTGGTGGTTCCTTTCTTGGCGGCTGCTTTTTTGGCCGGGGCTTTCTTGGCGGCGGCTGGGGTGTCTGCCGTGGCCGCTTTCTTCTTGAAACCTCCCCGCGCGGGTTTGTCTGGCGTCTTCTCTGCCAAGTCCAGACACTGCTCCAGCGTCAGTTCTGCCGGCTCTTGCCCCTTGGGGATTTTCACGTTCTTCTTGCCCACCACAATGTAAGGCCCAAAACGGCCATTCAGCACTTGCACGTCCGGGTTCTCCGGGAATGATTTGATCAGCTTCTCGGCATCTGCCTTGCGTTTGGCCTCAATAAGGGCTACGGCTTCCTGCTCTGTCACCAGCAGCGGGTCCAGGTCTTTGGGCAGCGAGTAGAACTTGCTGTTGTGCTGAATGTAGGGGCCAAACCGGCCAATGGCGGCTTTCATGTCCTTGCCTTCGAACTCACCTACCACGCGCGGCAACTTGAATAATTCCAAGGCTTGCTCTAAGGTGATAGACTCCAGGAACTGTCCCTTGCGCAGGCTGGCATAGGCCGGTTTGGCATCTGTGCCCTCTACCTCTTCCCCTAGCTGCACATACGGCCCAAAGCGCCCCAGCTTGGCAATCACTTTCATGCCAGAGACCGGGTCAACGCCTAGTTCGCGGGCCCCGCTTACGGTAGACCTTTCAACGTGAGCACTGCTTTCAATGGTTTTATGAAAACTTGAGTAGAAGGTGTCAATCATTTTGTCCCACTGCTTCTTACCGCTGGCTATCTCATCAAATTCTTCTTCTACCCTGGCGGTGAAGGAATAGTCAATCACACTTTCAAAATGGGAGACCAGAAAATCAGTGACCACCATGGCAATGTCAGTGGGGAACAGCTTGGCTTTTTCGGCCCCGGCCATCTCTGTTTTCTGCTGCGCCGTGATCTGGTCTTTCTCCAGAGTAAGTACCTGGTAAGGCCGCTCTTTCCCTTCTCTATTGTCTTTTTCCACGTAGCCGCGTTTTTGAATGGTAGAGATGGTAGGCGCGTACGTAGACGGGCGCCCAATGCCCATTTCCTCCAGTTTTTTCACCAGGCTCGCCTCTGTGAAGCGCGGGGCTGGGCGGCTGAAGCGCTGGGTGGCCTGCAGGCGCTGCAGTTGCAGCGCCTGGCCTTCTGAGAGCGGAGGCAACATGCCTTTCACATCATCATCGGCCAGTTCCTCGTCATCTGTAGACTCTGAGTACACTTTCAGGAAACCTTCAAAGCGCACCACTTCGCCGGTGGCGATGAGTCTCTCTGGCTGGCCGCTAATGCTGATGGTGGCGGTAGTTTTCTCTATCTCGGCGTCTGCCATCTGCGAGGCAATGGCGCGTTTCCTGATCAGGTCATAGAGGCGCTGCTCATTGCGGTCATCACTCACGTGGGTGGCGGCAAAGTCAGTGGGCCTGATAGATTCGTGGGCCTCCTGCGCCTGCTTTGATTTGGTCTTGTACTGGCGGGTCTTCACGTAGTTGTCCCCAAAACTGCGGGCAATTTCGGCGGCAGCCGCCGTCATGGCATCCTGAGACAGGTTCACCGAGTCTGTACGCATGTAGGAGATCTTACCGGCCTCATACAGGCGCTGCGCCACGGTCATGGTCTGGGCAACAGAGAAGTAAAGTTTGCGGCTGGCCTCCTGCTGCAGGGTGGAGGTGGTGAAGGGCGGGGCAGGGGTGCGCTTGGTTGGTTTTTTCTCCAGGCTCTCAATGGTGAAGGCCGCGCCAATGCAGCGCCTGAGGAAATCCTCTGCCTCTTCACGGGTTTTGAAGCGGGTGTTCAACTCTGCCTCCAGTCTCTTGCCACCGGCGTCAAACTGCGCCACCACCTTAAAGGCCGACTCCGCTTTGTGGCTCTCAATTTCCCGCTCCCGCTCTACCACCAGGCGTACCGCCACTGACTGTACACGGCCGGCGGAAAGGCCGGTTTTGATTTTCTTCCAGAGCACCGGTGACAGCTCAAACCCCACCAGACGGTCCAGCACGCGCCGTGCCTGCTGGGCGTTCACCAGGTTCACATCAATGGTGCGCGGGTTCTCAATGGCGTTTAAAATGGCATTCTTGGTGATCTCCCTGAACACAATGCGGCGGGTTTTGGCCTCGTTCAGGTTCAGGGCCTCGGCCAGATGCCAGGAAATGGCCTCCCCCTCGCGGTCCTCATCAGAGGCGAGCCAGACCACCTCTGCCTCTTTGGCCAATTTCTTAAGTTGGGAGATGACCTCTTTTTTGTCAGAGTTTATGACATAAGTTGGCTTGAATCCGTTTTGAATATCAATTGCGTTGTTATCTTTGGGGAGGTCGCGCACGTGTCCGAAGCTGGATTTTACAATAAAATCCTTGCCTAGATAGCCTTCAATGGTCTTGGCCTTGGCCGGCGACTCCACAATAACTAAGTTTTTTATCATACAGGAAAAGAGGCGGGCAGTGCCCAAAAATTTTTCAAAGATGAAGTAATTTTCTGAGACAATGCAAACCGGTAGTGAAGGAGACGGTTTCTCAGTAGGTACTTAAATATATACCAAGACTCTGTAAAAAGGTTTTTTAGCCATCTAGTAGAATGAAGAATCTTTTATTGATGCGGCACGCCACGGCGGCCGAAAAAGAAACGGGGCAGCAGGATGCTGACCGGGAACTGACTCTTTTTGGGGAGCGCCAGGCTGGCGAGATGGGTATCAAGCTGAAGAGCCTGGGGCTGGTGCCAGAGCTGGTTCTGTGCAGCCCCGCCGTACGCACCCGCGCCACCGTTGAGAACCTCATGGCCGAGGTGGGGCGCAACCTGCCTTTGCAGCTGGAGCAGGTGATCTACCATGGCTCTGAGACTGAAATCTGCCGTCTTGTCTCAGATGTTTCTGATGAGGTAGACACTCTGCTGCTGGTGGGGCACAATCCGGTGATCTCTTTTCTGGCCGCCATGCTCCAGCATGAAGGGCAAGAGCCTGTAAACTTTCTACCGGCCACCGTGGCCCACCTGCATTTCACCGGCATGACGTGGGAGCATTTGCGGGCGGGCACCTGTAAACTGCAGGCTCTCTACACCGCGTAGCCTTTCTGTTTTTGGCCTGTTTTCTTGAAAACAGGCCAAAAACAGAAATGGATTGGCGTTTTCTTTTGTAGTTTAGCGCAGTTTCAGCGGTGAAAAATTTATTTTAGATTTTCTGCAACCTATGCCAGCAACCATCGTATCGGTCATCAACCAAAAAGGGGGTACGGGTAAAACCACCACTACCATTAACCTGGGAAGTGCCCTCCAGAAACTGGGAAAACGCGTTTTGTTGATCGATCTTGACCCCCAAGCCAACCTCTCTTATTCCTTAGGTATCACGGAGCCCGCCTGTACGCTGGCCGAGGTCTTTTCCGGGCAGCAGAAACTCACTGACTGCCTGCAGGAGAGAAACGGTCTCTGGGTGGCCCCGGGCTCCAATGAACTGGTTGATATAGAGATTTCACTGGTAAGCCAGAAGGAGCGGGAGCTGTTCCTGCAGTACATGCTGCGGGAGGTGGAAGGCTTTGACTACATCCTGATTGACTGCCCGCCTTCCCTGTCCCTGTTGACCTTGAACGCGCTGGTGGCCTCTACTGAGGTGGTCATTCCTTTGCAGATGGAAGTGCTTACCCTGCAGGGGTTGGGGCAAATCCTGAACACGGTGGCGCAGATCAGGGAAACGCTGAACCCTAACCTGCGGGTGAAGGGCATAGTGGTGGTCATGTTTGACAAGCGCCGCAAGTTGAGCTCTGAGATTGAAGATTACCTGAAGGAGAACATTGATGAATACATCTTCCACCAGCGCATCAGGCTGAACGTTAAACTGGCAGAGGCGCCTTCCTTTGGGCAAAGTGTGCTGGATTATGACGCATCTTCTTATGGGGCCAAAGATTACCTGGGGTTGGCCAAAGAATTTGTATCAATTTCTTAGCAAGGGAAACTTTCAGAAGTCTTATAATATTAGTAAATTGCGTGGTGGGCAGATTAGCAGCGCCACCGCATTAAAATTAAATTGGCATCTTTTGCCGCAGCAGATACATAACGCTCCTCAATCATAGATAAGATGGCTTTAGGTAAGAATCTAAAACTCAACAAGGATAAACTCATTGGGAAGGCAGAGGCTGGAGCTCCTGCTGGAGACCCGCAGGAAGGCGCCCCTTCCACTCCTGCAGAGACCCCTCCTGCAGAACAGCCCAAAGAAGATGAGACCCTTGTAGTAGAGGTGCCGTTGGCAGATGTAAAAGTCTCTGCCACCAAAGCCTCTGCTGGCAAGGAAACCCGTGCAGAAGGAAAAGGAAAAGAAATGGAAAAGGGTGTGCCAATGGCCACAAATTCAATCGCCCGCATGTCTCATGACCAGGCAAAGAACCAGGCCAGGAAAAGTGATTCGCCCAGGCTGTCAACAGAGAACCAGGACTCTGACTATATTAACGAGCAGTTGAACCGCGTGCTCTACGCGCTGGACGCTTTTAAGAAGGGAGACGTTTCGGTTCGTCTGACCAAGCAGAACAACGACATCTTCTCTGAGATTGCCGAAGCCTACAACTCCATGGTGGAGATGATTGGCGGGGTAGGCGGCGAGGTGTCCCGTATCTCTAAAGTAGCCGGGGTGGAGGGGAACCTGAAAGCCCGTGCCTCAGCAGAGAACGCCTCCGGTTTCTGGAAAGACATGATCAACAATATCAACGGCCTGGTTGACTCCATTGCCGTTCCGGTATTAGAGGTGGGCAAGGTATTGAAGAACATCTCCCGGGGTAATCTGGATGAGACGTTCCAGATTCCCGTGTCCGGTGACTTCAAGGTCATGGCCGAAACCATCAACCGTACCATTGACAACCTGAACCTGTTTGCCGGTGAGGTAACCCGGGTGGCGCTGGAAGTGGGTACCGAAGGTAAACTGGGCGGACAGGCGTCTGTACCAAACGTGGCCGGTATCTGGAAAGAGCTGACCGATAATGTGAATGCCATGGCCTCTAACCTTACCTCTCAGGTAAGGGATATTGCCAAAGTAACCACGGCCGTGGCCCAGGGTAATCTGGACCAGAAGGTAACAGTAGACCTGAAAGGGGAAATGCTTCAGCTGAAGGAGAACATCAACCAGATGGTGGACTCTTTGAACATCTTCGGGGATGAAGTAACCCGGGTGGCCCGTGAAGTGGGTACCGAGGGTAAACTGGGTGGCCAGGCGAAGGTGCCGAACGTGGGCGGGGTATGGAAAGACCTCACCGACAACGTAAACACCATGGCCAGCAACTTAACCTCGCAGCTCCGTGACATTGCCAACGTGGCCACCGCGGTAGCGAAAGGGGACTTGACCCAGAAGATCACAGTAAACGTGAAAGGTGAGCTGGCCGAGCTGAAAGACAACCTGAACCAGATGGTGGACAGCCTTAACATCTTCGCGGATGAGGTGACTCGGGTAAGCCGTGAGGTGGGTACCGAAGGGATCTTGGGTGGGCAAGCCAACGTGCCAAAGGTAGCCGGTATCTGGAAAGAGCTGACTGACAACGTGAACTCCATGGCCTCCAACCTGACCCTGCAAGTTCGTGACATCGCCAATGTTGCGACTGCGGTGGCGAGAGGTGACCTGAGCCAGAAGATTACAGTAAATGTAAACGGCGAGCTCCTTCAGTTAAAGGACAACCTGAACCAGATGGTGGACTCGCTGAACATCTTCGCCGGTGAGGTGACCCGGGTGGCGCTGGAAGTGGGTACCGAAGGTAAACTGGGCGGACAGGCATCTGTGCCAAATGTGGCAGGTGTTTGGAAAGCGCTGACCGACAACGTGAACTACATGGCGTCTAACTTGACCCTACAAGTTCGTGACATTGCTAATGTTGCGACTGCTGTTGCCCGTGGTGACCTGAGCCAGAAAATTACAGTAAACGTGAAAGGCGAGCTGGCTGAGCTGAAGGACAACCTGAACCAGATGGTGGACTCCCTGAACATCTTCGCCGGTGAGGTAACCAGAGTGGCCCGTGAAGTGGGTACTGAGGGTAAGTTGGGTGGCCAGGCATCTGTGCCTAATGTGGGCGGTGTTTGGAAAGACCTGACAGAAAATGTGAACTACATGGCGTCTAATTTGACGCTGCAAGTACGTGATATAGCCAATGTGGCAACTGCGGTGGCTCGCGGAGATTTGAGCCAGAAGATAACCGTAGGGGTGAAAGGCGAGCTGGCTGAGCTGAAGGACAACCTGAACCAGATGGTGGACAGCTTGAACATCTTCGCCGGTGAGGTAACAAGGGTTGCCTTGGAAGTGGGTACCGAGGGTAAACTAGGCGGACAGGCATCTGTTCCGAACGTGGCAGGAACCTGGAAGGCACTTACCGACAACGTGAATTCCATGGCCTCCAACCTGACTCTCCAAGTGCGTGATATTGCCAATGTGGCAACTGCGGTGGCGAGAGGAGACTTGAGCCAGAAAATTACTGTTAATGTTAAGGGCGAGCTGGCCGAGCTGAAGGACAACCTGAACCAGATGGTGGACTCCCTGAACATCTTCGCTGGTGAAGTAACCCGTGTGGCAAAAGAAGTAGGAACCGAAGGTAAACTGGGCGGCCAAGCCAACGTGCCAAACGTGGGCGGTGTATGGAAAGACCTGACGGAGAACGTAAACTACATGGCCTCCAACCTGACGCTGCAGGTGCGTGACATTGCGAACGTGGCGACCGCGGTAGCAAGGGGTGACCTGAGCCAGAAAATCACCGTTGATGTAAAAGGCGAGCTCCTTCAATTGAAGGACAACCTGAACCAGATGGTGGACTCGCTCAACATATTCGCCGGTGAGGTAACCCGTGTGGCCCGTGAAGTGGGTACTGAAGGAATCTTAGGTGGTCAAGCCAGCGTGCCTAATGTAGGTGGCGTTTGGAAAGACCTGACTGAGAACGTGAACTACATGGCGTCCAACCTGACGCTGCAAGTGCGTGATATTGCCAACGTGGCAACTGCCGTTGCCCGTGGTGATTTGAGCCAGAAGATTACCGTTGATGTAAAAGGCGAATTAGCCGAACTGAAGAATAACCTGAACCAGATGGTGGACTCGCTCAATATTTTTGCGGACGAGGTAACCAGGGTAGCAAGGGAAGTGGGTACCGAAGGTAAACTGGGCGGACAGGCTTCCGTGCCAAAAGTACGCGGTACCTGGAAAGAGCTGACCGATAATGTGAACTCCATGGCCTCCAACCTGACGCTGCAGGTGCGTGATATCGCCAACGTGGCGACTGCCGTTGCCCGTGGTGACCTGAGCCAGAAAATCACGGTTGATGTAAAAGGAGAGTTCTTAGAATTGAAGAACATCCTGAATCAGATGGTGGACAGCTTGAACATCTTCGCCGGTGAGGTGACCCGGGTGGCGCTGGAAGTGGGTACCGAGGGTAAACTGGGCGGTCAGGCATCTGTGCCGAACGTGGCAGGAACCTGGAAGGCGCTCACTGACAACGTGAACTCCATGGCCTCCAACCTGACAAGCCAGGTACGTGACATCGCCAATGTGGCGACCGCGGTGGCGAAAGGGGATTTGAGCCAGAAGATGACGGTGAACGTGAAGGGTGAGATCCTTCAGTTGAAAGACATCCTGAACCAGATGGTGGACTCGCTGAACATCTTCGCTGGTGAGGTGACCCGTGTGGCGCTGGAAGTGGGTACAGAAGGTAAACTGGGTGGCCAGGCAAGCGTACCTAATGTGGGCGGTGTTTGGAAAGCATTGACAGACAATGTAAACACCATGGCCTCCAACCTGACGCTGCAGGTGCGTGACATTGCCAATGTTGCAACCGCGGTGGCGAAAGGCGACCTGACCCAGAAGATCACGGTGAATGTACGCGGTGAGTTAGCCGAGCTGAAGGACAACCTGAACCAGATGGTGGACAGTTTGAACATCTTCGCCGGTGAGGTAACCCGGGTGGCGTTGGAAGTGGGTACTGAGGGTAGACTGGGCGGACAAGCCAAAGTGCCGAATGTAGCCGGTGTTTGGAAAGCCCTGACTGACAATGTAAACGTAATGGCCTCAAACCTGACTACTCAGGTACGGGGAATTGTGAAAGTAGTAACCGCGGTGTCTAAGGGTGACTTGACCCAGAAATTGACCCTGCAAGCCAAAGGTGAACTCGCTGATCTGGCAGATACCATCAACAGCATGGTGGAAGACCTGAACCGTTTAGCGGGTGAGGTTAGCCGTGTGGCCAGAGTGGCCGGTGTGGAAGGGAAACTGACAGAGCGTGCCTCTGTACCAGGTGTGAGCGGAAGCTGGAAAGAACTGGTGGACACTTTGAACGACCTGTTGGAGTCAATCGTAACGCCGGTTCTGGAAGTGTCTCGCGTAGTACGTTCCATCTCTGAAGGTGACTTGACCCAAAAAGTAGAGATTCATACCGCAGGTGATATTTTAGCCATGTCAAACGCCTTGAACCTGGCGGTAGACAACCTCAACGCGCTCTTAGGAGAAATCAACGACAGCTCGCTGATTGTGGGAAGCTCTTCTGAGGAAATGGCCGCCAAAGGGCTTGAAATGAACCGCGTAACGGTAGATGTGGCCCTGGCCATGCAACAGATGGCAGAGGGTGCGCAGAACCAAGCCTTGAAAACAGACCAGGCCTTTAAGCTGATTGAGGAAATCATGAAAGCGACCAAAGAAACGGCGAACAAGGCAGACGTGGTAAACCGTTCGGCGGTAATGGGTGAGGAGACTTCCCAGTTGGGACTGAAAACAGTGGCCGAGGTGGTGCGCAACATGGAGGAGATTTCTTCTTCTGCCGCGCTGACTGCCAAAACCATTGAAGTATTGAGTACCCGCAGCCAGGAAATTTCCAAGTCCTTGGGCGTGATCACCGACATTGCGTCCCAAACCAACTTGCTGGCCTTGAATGCGGCCATTGAGGCGGCCCGTGCGGGTGAGGCAGGACGTGGTTTCGCGGTGGTAGCTGAAGAGATCCGTAAGCTGGCAGAAGGTTCCAGAAAATCAGCCAGTGAGATTGCCACCCTGGTAGAAGATGTGAAGAAAGATACCTCTTCTGCCGCTGCTGCGATTGCGACCATGGAAGGCCGCGTATTGAAAGGAAAGAATGCTACGTTTGAAGCATCTGGCGCCTTTAAGAATATTGCGACTTCCAGTGGTGAAACCCTTCGCAGTGCCCAGGACATCTTAGAATCTACTGAGGTTCAGAAATCGTCTATCGGAGATGTAGTGAAGTACGTGGAAGAAGTGGTGGCCATTGCCGAGCAGACAGCCTCTGGTACGCAACAGGTAGCAGGAACTGCCAAGCAATTGTCGGCTTCCATGCAGGAACTGACCGCTTCCAGCCAGCGTCTGAATGACATTGCAGATGACCTGCAGGTGGGTATTTCGGCCTTCAAGCTGATTAACGGGAACATTGTTTTCCCTAACCGGAACAACCGCAAGCTTTCTGCCGTGCCGGCTGCGCGCAAGCGTGCTTTTATAGCGCCTGAAGATGACATAGACTCAGATTTGGCCAAGAAGGCAGTAGCCAAAAAAACAGGTAAATCCAGAGGACAAGACTAATGGAGTCACAGAATATTCGTGATAAAAAAGAGGCGGCGGTTGAGGTAAAGGTGCATCTCATTGTCTTTAAACTAGGCACTGAGGAATACGGGGTACGCATTGACCAGGTAAAGGAGGTTACCATTACCCCAGAGATCACCCGCATGCCCAAAACCCCTTCCTTCATCAAGGGGGTTTCTAATATAAGAGGGGATATTATTGCTATTATGGACCTGGAGGAGCGCTTTAACATTGAGCGCTCCACAGCAGGCACCCAAAGCAAACACACCTATACTCTTGTTATGGAGGCGAAGGATTATACCATGGGATTTATTGTCCGGGAGGTGCCGCAGTCTCTGTCGCTCCCGGTTTCAAGCATTGACAAAGCCCCTTCCTTCATTCAGGACATTAACATCAATGAGAACTTCATTGAGGGAATTGGAAAAATTGATGACCGTCTGATCATAGTGTTAGACATCTACAAAATCCTGACCTCTGAGGAAATCATGGAACTGAAATCATAGTGCTTATTTCTGAACTAGACTATTATGGAAATTACTGAGAAAAAAAGAATACTGATTGTAGATGACTCGTTCTACATGCGCACTATGCTTAAAAACATGTTGCTGGATGCGGGTTATGATGTAGTGGGCGAGGCACCAGACGGTAAGACTGCCCTGGAAATGGCCCGCGACAAGGTTCCGGATCTGGTTACCTTAGACGTTATTTTGCCAGATAACACCGGGCTTGATGTATTAAAGGGCATCAAACAAGACAACCCAGAGATCAAGGTGGTAATTGTAAGCGCCGTGGGGCAGGAAGTCATCATGAATGAAGCCGCTGAGTACGGGGCCTTGCATTACATTATCAAGCCTTTTTCTGAAGACAAAGTGTTGGAGGCATTGACCAATGCATTCAAAGAAGAATAACAGTTCATTTTAGTACCGCCACAAACCAGTGCCGCTAACGCCTACACGTAAAATCAGAGTCTTGATTGGAGACGCATCTGTACGCTCCAGATTGGTGCTATTGGGCATGATCAATGCCGATCCCAATCTGGAGGTGGTAGATACTGCCCAGTCCAGAGATGAATTGCTGACCAAGGCAATGTCCTACCAGCCTGATGTGATTGTGACGCATAGCGGGTTAACCTTGAGCGGACATTTACCTTCTTTTACTTCGGTATTAACTACTGAATCTTCCCTGCTTTTGCTGGTGTCTGCTGAAATGGCGCTCCAAAGCCATCCTGCCTCAAACGTGAAAGCGTTTCAGGAATCAGAGCCGGAAGCTGTGAGGAATGGCAAAAAGCGCCCCGGATATAAGGAGGAGCTGATGGCTAAGCTAAAGGAGTTTGGGGGAAGGTTCACAGGCAGCCAAAACGGCTTGAGGAAAGTGAAAAGGAAGGAGCATTTTTCTATGCCCACTTCTACTTCAGCAGTTGATTTATTTTCTTATTCTGCGCTGGATAAACCGCTTTGTCTGGTGGTGATAGGGGCTTCTACCGGTGGGTCAAAGGCGGTTGAATATTTAATCAGAGAGTTAGAAGTAGTACAGCCAACAGCAGTGCTGGTAGCCTTGCATATGCCGGAGAAATTCACCAAACGTCTGGCCAGAAGGTTGCAGAAACTCACGCATTGGCGCGTGGAAGAAGGCTATGAAGGCATGGCTGTTACCCCGCAGACCATCATCATAGCTCCGGGAGGAATGGATATGCTGGTTAGGCGTACGCCGCTCAGGCCAAACCGCCTCTTCCTGGAAATTATGCCGGCCACTGCTGTGGAGTCACCTTCTGTGGATCTGCTCATGCAGTCTGCCGCCGCCTGTGCCCGGGCGCAGGTGCTGGGGGTGATTATGACCGGCATGGGAAAAGACGGTTCTGCCGGGGCCTGTGCCATTCAGGAGAATGGCGGAGTGGTGATTGCGCAGAATGAAGAGACGTCCTCTATTTTCGGGATGGCCAAGAATGCGATTGAACGCGGGGTGGTGAATGGGGTTTTCCCGTTGGGGCAGATAAATGCCATCATCAATAGATTTGTGAGTGATAGACACCTGAGCCACGGGCTCTATTGTAATTTGACAGGATGAAATCGAGGGATCAGGAATATAAAGAGATATTTATAGCTGAGGCTCTCGAATACTATGATGCGCTGAACCGGCACATTAGTGATCTGGAGAAAAGCCCTGAAGATGAACAGCTGTTGGCTGAGATCTTCAGGCTGCTGCACAACCTGAAGGCCAACGCAAAGGCCATTGGGTATGTTTCTATTGCAGATGTGTCCCATAAACTGGAGACGGCTTTCGGGTTGATCCGGAACAAGGAGCTGAATTTTAGTGATGAGGTGGTGACGGTGCTTTTTGATGGCATTGATATGTTGGGTGAGATGATCACCAACATTGACAGCCCCAAAGAGGTGGAGCCAAGCCCGGCCCTGCTCCGCAACCTGGACATCATTGTCAATTCAATTTCAGAGAATACGGCAGAGTTGTCAAAGGTGCAGAAGTACTATACTTCTAAAAACCTTTCGCTCTCTGACCTGATTTATATACAGATCAAGAAGCTGGACCACCTGCTGAACCTGGTGGGCGAGTTGATCATTGACCGGGACCGGATTGTCTCCATCAGCAAGGAGCTGGACAATGAGGATCTGAAAAACGTAAGCGCCCACCTGTACCGCATCACAGATGAGCTGCAGTACAGTGTGATGGATGCCCGTCTGGTGAACGTGGGTTCTTTGTTTAACAAATTTCCGCGTATAGTACGGGACATAGCCGTGGCAGAGAAGAAGGAGATCAACCTGGAGATTTCAGGGCAGGACATTCAGATTGACCGGAATATCCTGCAGATCATCACAGATTCACTGCTGCACCTTATGCGGAACGCCATTTCGCACGGGATTGAGAAAGCAGACGTGCGCAAGAAACTGAAGAAGACGCCGCAGGGCAATGTCTTCCTTTCTGCCCAGAATGACCGTGACACGGTTATTCTGAAACTGACCGATGACGGCAAGGGCATTGACCAGCAGGAAGTAAGGAAGGCCATTGTGCAGCGCGGTTTCTTGCCGGCTGAGGCCGCTGAGGATCTGCGGGAGTCTGAGGTGCTTTCTTACCTCTTTGAACCGGGGTTTTCACTGGCCAAAGAAGTGACAGAAGTGTCAGGGCGCGGGGTGGGGCTGGATGTGGTGAAGAATGCCATTGACTCCATTGGCGGAAGAATACGGGTAGACTCTAAAAAAGGCGAAGGCACCACCTTCACCCTTTTCCTGCCTACCTCTATTGCCGTTAAAGGGGCGCTGCTGTGCCAGGTAGAAGAAAACTTCTATGCTATTCCGTTGATGCATACAGACTCAGTGGTGGCGCTGCCATCTGTAGAGCTGCATGAGGTGGGCGACCTGCTGGTGGCTGATATCAATGGGGAGACCATTACCATTGTGTACCTGAAGGAGCTCTTTAATTCTGAGCTACATGAATACAGCGGTAAGAAGTCTAAGTTAGAGGGCGATGTGCAGAACATCATTATTGTGACCTACAATAACCGTAAGCTGGGTTTGATTGTTGATAAACTGCTGAGACAGCAGGATATTGTCATCAAAGCCTTAAGCAAACCAGTGAATACGATTGAAATTTATGCGGGGGTAACCTTGTTGGGCTCAGGCAAAGTGTGCCTGGTGCTGGATGTGGCGGCTATCACCCGTTATTTTATTGCCAGGAGATAAGTGCGGTAGGAAACATTAAATTAAGAGCCAGCTATGGAGCTTCAAGTAAATGAACTAGAGCGGGATATCATCAAAGAGATTCTCAACATAGGCTTAGCAAGGGCGGCAGATTCGTTTGCAGTCATTGCCAAAGACCGGGTACTCCTCAAAGTGCCGGACTTGCAGTTGATGGAGGCCGAGGAACTCCTGAAAATTGTACGGGCCTATGAGAAAACGCACACGTTTATTCAGTCAGATATAAAAGGGGAACTGAACGGGGCCACCCTTATGCTCTTCTCTGATGCCCATATAGAGCAGCTTTCCAAAGTTTGCCTGGGAATGAAATTAACGCCGGGTGAACCGCTCACAGAGATGCAGGAGTCCCTGCTGCTGGAGGTGAGCAACATCATCACCGGCGCCTTGGTGACCCAGCTGGCCAATATCCTCAAGTCAAATATCTACGGCTCGCCGCCGGTGGCACCCAAACATGACATTGCCATGTCATTGCGTGATATTTTCACTGACCACCCGCTTTTCCAACCGCTGGTGTTTACGGTCATCACACAGTTCACCCATAACTCACAACTGGTGGAGTTGCCGCTGCTGCTGTTCTTTGATACCAACACCTTTATTAAAATTCTGGAGATCATCAGGTCCTATAATTTCCTTACCAAGTAGAAAATACTCCCGTTCAATTATTTTATGATAGAAAAAGAGCCGCCCCCAGCGGCTCTTTTCATTTACATAATAGTTGATCTCCGGCGTTTTAGGGCTGTTTTTGTAAAAACAGCCCTAAAACGCCGGGGGCGGGTAACTTTTCATTCCAGTATCTTTTTTGTTGTTTTGCGCGTCTGAAATATAAATAGTAACTGAATAACCGCTTATGGACGCCTTAGGAAGACACATCCTGGTAGAGTTCTACAACTGTTCCCCGGAGTTAATGAATGATGTGGTGCACATTGAAAACAGCATGGTAGAAGCCGCTGAAACCGCAGGTGCCACCGTCATCAACAGTACGTTTCACCACTTCTCCCCCTATGGCGTCTCTGGCGTGGTGGTGATCCAGGAAAGCCATCTGGCCATTCACACCTGGCCAGAGTACGGGTATGCCGCAGTTGACCTGTTTACCTGTGGGGAAACCGTAGACCCGTGGGTTTCCTATAATTTTCTGAAAGAAGCCTTCAAAGCCAGCCACGGCTCCTCCATGGAGTGCCGCCGGGGGCAGCAAAGTCTGCTCAAGCGAACAGATTTTACGGTAGAGTCCCGGGACACAGGCCAGGTGGTGGCGCCCATCCCTACCATTACCCGTGATGTCTGGTTTACCGAGCGGGACGAGAACATTGCCCTTTCGCTAAAGCATTCAGGCAACCAGCTATATAAAAAGCAGAGCCCGTACCAGAAGGTGGAGGTGTTTGAGACGCTGGCTTACGGCAACATGCTCACCCTGGATGGTATGGTGATGTGCACCCAGAAAGATGAATACGTGTACCATGAAATGATTACCCACGTACCGGTCTTCAGTCATGGGAATGTGAAAAAAGCCCTGGTGATAGGCGGGGGAGACGGGGGAACCGTTCGCGAATTGCTTCGGCACGAGGCTATAGAAGAGGTGGTACTGGTAGAAATTGACGAACTGGTCATTGAGGCCTGCAAACTGCACCTGCCTGAGACCGCCAGCGCTTTCAACCACCCCCGGTTGAACCTGCTGGTGGCAGACGGTATTCAATACATCCAGGATTGTCCAGATGCTGCCTTTGACCTGATCATAGTAGACTCAGCAGATCCGGTAGGCCCGGGCGAAGGCCTTTTTACGGCCGCTTTCTACGCTGAGGTATACCGCTGCCTGACCTCTAACGGAATCATGATCACACAAAGTGAGTCGCCGCGCTTCAACACCAAGGTGTTTGTAGAGATCTATGACACCTACAAAAGCATTTTTGGCGCAGAGAAAGTACACTGCTACCTGGCGGCCATCCCCACCTACCCAACCGGTACCTGGAGCTTCTCTTTCTGTTCTAAAGGAGAGGTGCAGCCTAAGAACTTTGACCAGACGGCGGCGGCGGCGTTCTCTCGCTCACAAGGGTTGCGCTATTACAATGAAGACATCCATACGGCTGCCTTTGCGCTGCCAAACTTTGTTAAAGACTTACTTTCTTCAAAAGCCTAAACCATGGACTTTCAGCAACCATCAATGTGCGATTCTAAACGCACCAAATTAACGTCTTTTGATCCTAACGGAGTGGGGGAGGTGGGCAGCGGTCTCTTCGGGTTGCCCTTTACGGAGGAGGAGTCTGAGGTGGTGGTATTTCCAATTCCGTGGGAAGTCACCGTCTCTTACAACGCCGGTACCGCCCAGGGCCCTGCTGCCGTGCGGGACGCCTCGCCGCAGCTGGACCTGTTTGACCCTGAGCTGCAAAATGCCTGGCATCTGGGCATTCACATGCCAGAGGTGCCAGAAGAATGGGCGCAGGAGAGCAGACGCCTCCGGGAAAAGACAGAAGCCTATATTGGCTGGCTGGAAGGCAGCGTGCAAGGCACAGAAGAGCAGTTTCAGCAGACCATTGAGGAGGTGAACCAGAAAGGGGAGGAGCTGCTGCAGTGGTCTAAACAGGCCACCCTGGAGTACCTGGACAAAGGCAAGCTGGTGGGGGTTTTAGGAGGAGACCACAGCACCCCCCTCGGTTTCATGCATGCCCTGGCCCAGAAGCATGAGGAGTTTGGCATTCTGCAGGTAGATGCCCATGCTGATCTGAGGAATGCGTATGAGGGCTTCACCTATTCGCACGCGTCCATCATGTTCAACGCCCTGAAGCTGCCGCAGGTGAAAAAGCTGGTGCAGGTGGGTATCAGAGACCTCTGCCAGGGCGAAGCGGAGCTGGTTGACCAAAGCAACGGCCGTATCACCACGTTCTATGACAGCAAAATCAAAACCAAGATGTACGAGGGCAACACCTGGCGCAAGCAATGCAAGAAAATCATTGCGCAGCTGCCCCAGAAGGTGTACATCAGCTTTGACATTGACGGCTTAGACCCTAAGCTCTGCCCCGGCACCGGCACCCCTGTTCCCGGCGGCTTTGAGTTTGAGGAGGCGGTTTACCTGATCAAGGCACTGGTGAAGTCGGGCCGTGAAATCATTGGCTTTGACCTCTGCGAAGTGGCACCCGGTGACACCGAGTGGAACGGGAACGTAGGCGCGCGCCTGCTCTACAAACTCTGCAACTGGATGGCCGTATCTCAGGGGAGGCTGGTGGCTGACCACAAGTAACCTGTTTTCCTGTTTTCGGCCTGTTTTTCAGAAAACAGGCCGAAAACAGAAAATTTCTACCATGCTTTAACTCAGATAAAACTATGGGATTCATTTTAAAAATCATTCTAACCGGGATTGCCGCTCTCTTGCTGGCCAATTTTGTGCCGGGCATTCTGCTGGAAGGCATTGTGAGTGGTATTCTGCTGGCCCTGGTGCTGGCTATCCTGAACGCGGTGGTAAGGCCAATTCTGGTCTTTCTTACCATACCGGTTACGTTTCTCACCTTGGGGCTGTTCCTGCTGGTGATTAACGCGATCATACTTTACCTGGCAGACTTTATCTTAGACGGCTTTTCGGTAGAAGGTTTCCTGAACGCCATCATCTTCAGCTTGATTCTGTCTGTGGTCACCTACATCATTGACTTGATCACCGGCTAACTCCTGCTAGCACGTATTGCCTTAGCCCGAAGTCATTCGGGCTATTTTTTTGCCCGCTACTTTCTCCCCACCGCTGCTTTCAAGAGGAAAAAGCCTTCAACCACAGATCTCGTACTGCCAGCAGGGAAAACCCACCCGCGTCTAAGAGGGACTTATTTTAAGGAAAGGTTGCTAAGGAAATTAGCCGTTTTTGGCTTATTTTTGTGAAAACAGGTGAAAAATGGAAGCACGGGAAGTTCTGAAGCTATATTTTGGGTATGACCAGTTCCGGCCGGGGCAGGAGGAGATAATCTCCCATGTACTGGCGAAACGGGACACGGTAGTGCTTATGCCAACGGGCGGCGGAAAATCTGTGTGCTACCAGGTGCCGGGGTTGGTAATGCCGGGAATAACGGTAGTGGTCTCCCCACTCATTGCCCTAATGAAAGACCAGGTGGAGGCGCTGCTGGGCAACGGTGTCAACGCGGCGTACCTCAACAGCTCACAGTCTGCCAAAGAGCAGCAGCAGGTAGAGCAGCAGTGCTTCAATGGCCAGCTTAAAATGCTGTACGTTTCCCCAGAGAAACTTTTGTCAGTGGGCTTTTTCTCCTTTCTGAAGAGTTTAAAAATAAACCTGTTCGCCATTGATGAGGCCCACTGTATCTCGGCCTGGGGGCATGACTTCCGGCCGGAGTACCTGCAGCTCAAGAACCTGAAGCTCCAGTTCCCGGAGGTACCGGTAATTGCGCTCACCGCCACGGCAGACAGGCTCACCCAGCGTGACATCCTGACGCAGCTGTACCTCCAGGACCCCAAAGTCTTCATCTCCTCTTTTGACCGCCCCAATATTTACCTGCAGGTGCAGCCGGGGCAGAAACGCATGGAGGCTATTCTTGATTTTCTGGAGCAGCGCCCTTTTCAGCCGGGCATTATTTACTGCCTGAGCCGTAAGGCCACTGAGAGCCTGGCCAATAAACTGAAGGAGAAAGGCTTCAACGCAGACTACTACCACGCCGGCATGAGTGCCAGAGACAGGGAACGGGTGCAGGAGAAGTTTCTGCAGGACAACGTGCAGATCATGTGCGCCACCATTGCGTTTGGGATGGGGATTGACAAATCTAATGTGCGCTGGGTCATTCACTACAACCTGCCCAAGAACCTGGAGAGCTACTACCAGGAGATTGGCCGGGCGGGTAGGGACGGTGCCTCTGCCGAGGCGCTGCTGTTTTACAGTTTTGCAGATGTGATGACCCTGCGGGACATCATCAACCAGGGGGAGAACAAAGAGCAGGCTCTGGCGCATGCCAAGTTAGACCGGATGCAGCAGTTTGCAGAGAGCACCAGTTGCCGACGCAAAACCCTCATGCACTATTTTGGGGAGGAATATCCCAAAGACTGCGGCAACTGTGATATCTGTGACAATCCCCCCACTTCGTTCAACGGCACGGAGTACGCGCAGAAGATTCTTTCGGCGGTAGCCAGAACCCAGGAGTCAGTGTCTGCCGCCCAGGTGGTAGATATATTGCGGGGCTCCCGAAACCAGCAGAGCCTGAGCCGGGGGTATGACAAACTCAAAACCTTTGGCGTGGGCCGTGATGTGGCTCCCCAGGACTGGCAGCGCTATATTCACCAGCTCATCAATCTGGGCATGTTAGACATTGCCTATGAGGAGCACGGCGCCCTTAAACTGAACAACGGGAGCAAGGAAGTGCTGTTCAACGGCAAAAATGTGGAGCTGGTGAAGTTCCAGCCGGTAGACCCCAAAGAGGAGAAGGAGAAGCGTCAGAAGAAATCCAGGAGTGCGGTGGAGAATGCCCTGTTTGAGCACTTGCGCCAGCTTAGGAAGGAACTGGCCAATGAACGGAGCATTCCGCCCTACGTGGTCTTCACAGATAATACCCTGCAGGAGATTGTGGAGCAGCGGCCTACCAATAAAATGGCGTTTCTGGCTATCTCTGGGGTGGCGCAGGCCAAGTATGAGCAGTACGGCGAGACTTTTATCAATGCCATCTTGAGTTTTCTGGCGCAGCAGGCAGAGCAGCAGCAGGCCCGCCTGAAGGGAACCACCCACCTGGTGACGTATGAGTTGTTACGGCAGGGCAAGACCCCGGAGCAGATCTCAGAACAACGGCAGGTGCAGCTCACTACTATTTTCTCACATCTGGCCACGCTTTACCAGCAGGGGTATGAGGTGGATCTGAAGCCTTATCTCTCAGACTGGGAGTATTCACGGGTGCGGGAGGGCATTATTGCCACCAAGCAAACCGCGGCGCTGAAACCCATCTTTGAATATCTGGACGGCGAGGTAGACTATCTTAAAATTAGGCTGGGGATTGGCCGGTTCAACAAAGAAGAGGGCGCCCTGGCTAAAGCCTAACGAAAGAACAGCGGGCTATAGATAAGCTTTTCAGGTATGGGCACGCCCTGCTTCTCTGGAATTTTAGATGTCTTCCTGCAGAATGTATAAAACAGCAGAAGCTGAACAGGGTTTCTCCTTTACGAATCCAAGAGCTTGAAAGGGTAAAAGTGTAGGCTGGTGTTTGCTGTTTCTGGGCTGTTTTTAGAAAACAGCCCGGAAACAGGAAGCCGTTTCACCCTTAAGGTACCTCTTGCGGCGCACGCCTAGGTAAAATCAATAAACTCCTAACAGCTTTACAGTAAGGATGACGGTTCTGGCCACAGGCAGAAATAGCTTCACCTACTTAGGGTATTCCCTTTACTGAAAGCCCCTTTCAAAGAGATCAGGAGAGAGTGCTGGATTCTGTTTTCGGCCTGTTTTTCAGAAAACAGGCCGAAAACAGAAAGGTTCTTTAACAGAAATCTATTAACGCGAAAAGGCCCCTCTACTGGTAGAGGGGCCTTTTCTGTGGGGGATATGTGAATTATTTAAGGGCGATTGGATCGGCTTTGCCGTCTGGGTCACCTACAACTGTACCTTGGGAATTCACTCTGCCGCCGTTCAAGGCTAAGATACCGGCAACGTGCGGAGCGGCAAAGGAAGTACCGTTTCCGTTGGCGTAAGTGCCGTTTTTGCTGGTAGATCTGATGGCAGTGCCAGGGGCCGCAAACTTAACGGAAGTACCGAAGTTAGAGGTGGAGTTGAATTTACCGTAAGAGTCCATGTTAGACACTACGTACACATTAGGCGCCACTACACGGGCAGGAGAATCATTCTTGCAGTCAATGTAGCTGTTACCGGCCGCAATGGCTATGTAGATGCCTCTGGCTGCTGTCTTCTTCACTAGATCATCTAACAAAGTAGAGCCGTCTACTCTTAGGCTCATGTTCACCACATCACCAGGCTTTCCGTTTTTGTACACATGGTTCAACGCAGAGTAAATGCGGGTCAAAGTACCGTAACCAGTGTCATCAAACACTCGCAGGGCTACAATGGTGGCATTGGCGGCTACGCCTACCACGCCAATGTTATTGTTCTTGGCGCCAATGATACCGGCAACGCCGGTTCCGTGGCCGTAGCCGTCTTCTACAGACGTAACGCCAGAGATAAAGGACTTGCTGCGGGCAACGTCCACATTCAGATCAGGGTGGTCAGTGTCTACGCCTGAGTCAATAACCCAAACTGTCTTACCGGTGCCGTCTCCATATCCCACCCGGGCAACGCCCCATGGAATTTCTTGGGTTGACGTGGTAGTTGTGGTGGTGGTGGTAGTAGAGGAAGTAGAAGTGGTTGAATTGGTAGTAGTTTTAAGTGGCTTACCGAGCATAACAGCTTGCTCCGGTTCAATGTAGGCAACATCTTTATCAGCTTTCAAGGCTTCCACCTCTTCACGGGACAATGAGCCGGCAAAACCGTCTGAAGCACCGTCAAAAACCTGCTTAATTCTTTCGCGCTTAATGCGGTGTGAACCCAGCACGCGCTCTCTGAGGCTTTCGCTGCTGGTACTGCCGTCTTTCAGGACCACAATGTATTTGCCTGCCACGGCAGAGGAGGTAGCCGTTGGCTCAGAAGGAGTGGGAACAGCTTCTTCTAAAATTTCGTCCTTCTGGCAACCCGCCATGGTAAACACAGATGCAAGCGCGAAGAACGACACTGCTTTCTTGAACTTTCCTGATTTCATATACTAAATTTTAATAGTTAAAGAAAAAGCATGGATAAAAGAAGGATTTGAAACCACTTCCTTATTTGTCTCGTAACCGCCCCTTTTCAGTAATGGTTCAATATGGACTGAAATAAAACTGATTTATTTCTGAAGTGATTTATAGCCTATTTGCTCTTTAATTCAGGTATATAGCACTATATAGATGCTTCTATCCCTTTAAAAATCTACTCAACCTTGCCCTATTGGGAGGAGAGGGCGGGGCTGCAGGGAATTGTCTAACTAGGAAAAATTTTATTTTAAATGAATGCCAAAATATTTAGTTTCGTGCTAAAGAATTAGTATTTTTACTAATCATTACCTATAGACTACTTGATCATGCTTAGCACGAACCTTAAATATTTACGAAAACAGCACAACCTCACCCAAGTTCAGCTGGCAGAGAAGCTGGAGATAAAGCGTTCCCTGATTGGGGCGTATGAAGAAGGCAGGGCTGAGCCTAAACTGGTAACCCTGGTGAAAATGGGCCAGGTGTTCAACCTGCCGGTAGATGATTTGATCAGCCCTGACCTGCCCAACTCCCTTCAATCTGGTTCGTCTAAGAACAAATCAAATGTGCGGGTGCTGTCTATTACGGTTGACTCCCAGGACCGGGAGAATATTGAGCTGGTACCGTACAAGGCCAGTGCCGGGTATCTGAACGGCTACTCTGACCCAGAATTCATGGAGGAGCTGCCAAAGTTCAGATTACCCATGATCCAGGGCCCTGGCACATACCGCGCCTTTGAGATCAAGGGGGACTCCATGCTGCCCATTCCTTCAGGAACGGTCATTGTGGGCCGCTATGTGGAGCGTTGGCAGGAGATTAAAGACGGAACCCCCTGCATTGTGGTAAGTCTGCAGGAAGGAATCGTGTTCAAGAGAATCTATCAGCAGGAGAAACATACTGCACTGAGACTGCACTCAGACAACCCCATTTATGAGCCGTATGAGGTGAAACTGGAAGATGTGGTAGAGCTGTGGGAGGCAAAAGCCTATATCAGTACGTCTTTCCCTATGGCGGAAATCTCTCTGGACAAGCTTACCTCGCTGGTGTTGGATCTGCAGCAGGAGGTGAAAAAACTTAAAGTCACCAAGTAAGTCACACCTTTGTATATAGTAGTACACCCCTCTGTTTTGGGGCTGTTTTTCAAAAAACAGCCCCAAAACAGAGGGGTGTTTGTTTTCCCCTGAACATTACCAGATTTCTAAAAGCGGTAAAGGCGACCTTGGGGCAGGGGCTCCCGGCGGGACCGGAGAGTTAATCTAATCTGGAAATGGAAGCTTGTCTATGCACCAGGTTCTATGTTCTGAATCTTCGCCCGCTGAGTAGTGTAGATCTAGGTTTCATATGGTAAAGAACCGTAACAAGAGGTTGCGTTCTCTCAGTTAATCACCTGGTTGGCGCAACTGCTGCTATGAGCCTCCTGGGCCATATAGAAAACAGCCTGACACTCTACCCTCACAAATCAATAGTGACTCTTGCTCTAAATCAACCATAACCAAACTGCCTCTAGCAGCTGCTTATGCACCTTTGCTAAAGAAGTTCTGCATCATGCCTAGTTAAGGTGAATGGTGCTGCAAAGGGTAGGAGTTATCGCTGTTTTTTGTCTGTTTTATGAAAAACAGGCCAAAAACGAGTCGGATAATTATTGCTGCTTTTTATGATCTGACTTTTGGTTCTATCTCTGGTTCTTGCTTTTACCGGAGAAAGGTAAAGCCGGTTACTGGGATAGAAGAAGAAGGCTGTCTGCCTAAAAGTTGCATACAGCCACGGTCGTTTAAATGTCTTAATTATATGGGGGAGGGCTGCGCCCCTTGGCTGAACAAAACCATGCAGGCATTTCTGAACCCTCAGGTTAAAAGTGGTGCTTTTACCCGCAGGAACCCAACTCCGGGGTGTACGTAAGAGGGTTAATACTACTTACTATCCTGAAAACTACGTACTCATGGTTAATGTAATCTCAGCGTCTGAGCGGTACCATGCCTCCCACGGCTGGCTGAACTCATATTTTCTCTTTTCGTTTGCCGAGCACTATGACATGAACAATCTGCAGTGGGGGCCGCTCAGGGTCTTCAACGATGACTATATCTCTGCAAAAAGCGGATTTCCTGAGCATGCCCATTCTGAGATGGAGATTGTGACTATTGTGCTGGAGGGCCAAGTCTCTCACACCGACAGCCTCGGGAATAAAACGGTGATCAGTGCCGGCGAAGTGCAGCGCATGACCACCGGTACGGGAGTGAGCCATTCTGAAACGAACCACCAGGACAGCGACCTCCATCTGTACCAGCTGTGGTTTATCCCCAACAAAAAGGGGCTTTCTCCTAGCTATGAACAAAAAGAAGTCAATTTTCTAAAGGAGAAAAACACCTTATTGCCGTTGGTGACGGGGCAGAAGGTGCTGGAAGACATTGTTTACATCAACTCAAATTCAACCATCTATTATGCCAATCTGGAGGAGGAAAAAGAAATAGATTTCAAAACCTCGCCCATCAGGAAAGGCTTTATATATGTGACCAGCGGAGAGATCTTTGTGAACGGGATGCAGGTGCAGAAAAATGACCAGGTGCGTTCCTCAGACATTGATGCCCTCCGGATCAGAGCCACAGCCGACAGTTCATTTATTTTAATTGATTTGCCTGGGGTAGAAGCCAATTATTGATAGCAATTAAGTCCTGTGTGTACGGTTCTACGTGTGCCGCCGTGGGGCTGTGTGAAACATGTTTCCGTTTAATCTAGGCTTGGTTGTGCTGCATTAGGCTTAAAACCGCTGCAGCCTCACCTCCCTCTGGCCCACTGTAAACGTTCCAAAAAATCATATATTCATAATAGCTTTTGCTCCGGCTTGGGCAATCAGTTTTACCTTCTGTTTTCGGCCTGTTTTTCCAAAAACAGGCCGAAAACGCTTGTTACCTTTGATTTTCCTCTGCTCAACCTCTTAGAACGAGGTTGAGTAGCTACTTTCCCTGGAATTTCCTGTGACCTCTTCGCCAATCCCTCTTTTTAACCAATTTTCATGAACTGCTTTCACCAGCCCATATCAGCAGTTGCTGAAACTGTTGATTGGAAAAGGGGAGCCATTTGAGGGGCTCAATCTATTTTTTCTTATGTAAAATATGGTGTATTGTTAAAGGTAAGAATTAAAGAATAGTATTATTGTAATATACAGGTGGAGAGGATATAAATGGCAGAATACGTATTTATTCTTTTTAATTGCTGATAACTTATTAAAAAACAAACGTATAAGAAACCTGTGTTTGTTTTAAAATATTAATAAAGTAAGACTATGAAAAAGAAATGGCTATCCTTGCTGGTCGCTCCTATGTTTGTGACGGCAGTAACATTGGCTTCCTGTGATGACGATGATGATTCAACAGTAAACCCAACAAGCAACACTACTGGTAGCACAGGTAGCACAGGTAGTACGGGCACAACCGGAACAACCGGAACCACTGGAACTACCGGAACAACAGGAACCACTGGTACGACCGGAACAACCGGTACTACTGGAACAACCGGTACTACTGGAACAACCGGTACAACTGGTACAACAGGAACAACCGGTACAACAGGAACCACTGGTACGACCGGAACCACCGGTACAACAGGAACCACTGGTACAACAGGAACCACCGGTACAACAGGTACAACTGGAACTACTGGTACAACAGGAACAACAGGAACAACCGGTACAACAGGTACAACTGGAACTACCGGAACCACAGGTACCACTGGAACGACCGGTACAACAGGAACTACCGGAACCACTGGTACTACGGGTACAACCGGAACCACTACAGGAGGCACCACCACTGGTGGTTGATTCTAGCCAACGGTTTAAAACAGGAAAGGCAGCTCATACCAGCTGCCTTTCTTTTTGTCCTGTTTTCCAAAAGTAGCCCGGGAACAGAAGCTTGATTACACCTCTTCCAGGTTTTCCTGGGGTTGTTCTGCCTCAGAGGGCAGGGCAGGGGCTACCGATGATGAGTTGTGCAGCCACTGAGTTTCCATGGTTTTGCTGGTGCGGGCGCCCAGTTTTTTGAGCAGCTCCACTTTTTTCAGCAGATTCCCGTTGCCCTCACTCAGTTTATTCATGGCCGCGTGGTATTTCTGCTGGCTTCGGTCCAGGTTTACGCCAATGTCTTTGAGGTCTTCTAAGAAGTTGGCGAATTTGTCATAGAGTTTGCCGCTCTCCTCGGCTATGCGCAGCACATTGCGTTTCTGGCTTTCCTGTTTCCAGACGCTGGCCACGGTTCTGAGGGTAGCCAACAGGGTAGAGGTGGTGACAAAGACAATGTTGCGGTCCAGCGCCTCCAGAAACAAATCACGGTCCTGCTGAATGGCCAGGTTGAACGCCGGTTCAATAGGGATGTACATCAGCACAAAGTCTGGGGAGCTGATGCCGTGCAGGTGCTGGTAATTTTTGCGGCTCAAATCAGTGAAATGCGTGCGCAGGCTTTGCACGTGGCTTTTCAGGTGCAACTGCTGCTGGGCCTCGTCTTCACAGTTGCAATAGGCGTCATAGGCCACCAGACTCACTTTGGAGTCAATGATGAGGTGCTTGTTGTCGGGGAGGTCAATGATCACGTCTGGGCGGTAGATTTTGGCGTCGTCATGCTGCAGCACCTGTTCGCGGCGGTAGTGCACATTGCGCTCCAGGCCAGACTTCTCCAGCAGGTTCTCCAGCAGGTACTCGCCCCAGTTGCCCTGGGCTTTCTTTTCGCCGCGCAGGGCTTTGGTGAGGTTGAGCGCGTCCTGGCTCATCTGCTGGTTCAGGCTGGCCATGAAGGTGATCTGCTCTTTGAGCGAGGTGGTGTCTTTGAGTGTCTTCTCATACGTCTGCTCCACCTTGCTCTCAAATTCCTTGATGCGCTCTTTCAACGGGCTCAGCACCTGCTCCAAATTTTCCGCCGAGGCTTTCCGGAAGTGTTCGGCGTTGGTGACCAGTACCTGGTTAGACACCTGGGTGAACTGCTGCATGAACGTCTCCCGCAGCTGTGACAGCTCGGCCCGCTCATCAGAAAGTTTCTGCTTGAGATGGTAGATGTCGTTTTCGGCGCGCGTGACTTCGGCGTGCAGCTCCATGACTTTGCTTTGCTCACGGCGTAGCGATTCCTGCAGCTTCTGGGCCTCCTGTACGGCGGCTTGGTGCTGCTTCACCGCAAAGGCTTTGTCCAGTTCATGCTGCTGCATAGTGTTCCGCAGAGCGGAAAGCCGGGACTGAAGCAAAAAATACACCAGAATGGCGCCAACCAGAAAAGCGAGAAGCGGGAGCGTAAAATCCATGGGAGCGGAGCTTGTTTAGCCTTGGGAACAGTTAAAGGTACTACAAAAGTGCCGAAGGCTAAAAAAATTCGCAAAGGCAATAGGGTTAGCAAGCCCTTTGGCTGTCTATAAAGAAGTAACAGTAAACAATGACGAATTTAAGCTGTTGTAGAGTGGTTACCTGCCGGGGTTTCCGGTATTAATGAATGTACTTTTCCTTCTTTTCCCTGCCTGAAACGTGCCTGTTCTCAGGCAGGGGAAAGGGAAGGGGGCCATAAAAAAGAAAAATGGTTTTTCTTGGCCCAAAATGCGTTGCCGGCACAACTTTTAACGTTACCTACGTAAGGGGAGTGCAGGAACAAGTTCAGGAAGAATAAGCAGTATGGCCGTGATTTTACGAGCGAATATAGGAATAGGGAGATTTATACGGCGGAAGCTGTGGGAACCGCTTATGGCGCTGGCCAAGCAGGGGTTTACGCCGCACCAGCTGGCCCTGACCATTACGCTGGGCACTGGCTTCGGGATGATCCCGTTCATTGGCCTCACCACTGTGTTGTGTACCTTCTGGGCGCTGCGCCTGCGGCTGAACGTGGCGTTTACCATTGTGCTGGGCTACCTCATGCAGCCGTTCCAGCTGGCGCTTTACGTGCCGTTTGTAGACCTGGGCCAAACCATTTTCCCGGTAACACCCATCCAGTTCTCCATTGACAAACTCACCTCCATGTTCGCCGCCGACTGGCTGCACGCCCTGCAACAGCTGTGGGTGGCTAATTTGGTAGGCATTCTGGCCTGGTTGCTTTGCTTCGTCCCCTTTGGGCTGGCCGTTTACTTCTCCAGCCGGAAGGTGCTGCACCGCGTGTTGCCCCCGCAGTAACTTGTTTCTGTTTTCGGCCTGTTTTGGCCAAAACAGGCCGAAAACAGCCGGCTCCCCTCTTTTAGAAGAAACCATCTTATTCTGCCGCTACTGTTGTTCCTGCGGGAACTACTGCATTTATCTGGGAAGAAAACACCCGGGGGAATCATGCGTACGCTTTAGAGCATGTTTCAATTTATCTCTTGCGCTGCCAACGTGTATCAAAAGTACCTGTCTTTGCCATTTTTTCTCACCGTAGTGCTGCTACGCTGTTCAAAAATCGCTTCGTCAGAACCTTTAGGTCCTGGTTTTCTCGGGCAAAAACAAAATTGAAACAAGCTCTTACCTGAAGAATCATATCTAAAGAACGAAAGCATTTGCCCATGAGTACCATTCCGGAAGAAAAAGGCCTGGACCATTCCTACCACCTCTTGCAGGAAGGATTCCCGTTTATCCAGAACCGGGTTGAGAAGTTCAACTCCAACATCTTCAAAACCCGCGTCATGCTCCAGAACGTGGTGTGCCTGCACGGCGAAGAAGGAGCCAAAGTCTTCTATGATTTTGACAAGTTCATGCGCTTTGGGGCTATTCCGGGCAGAATCCAGAAATCATTAATGGGCGAAAACGCTATCCAGACAATGGACGGCGACGCCCACCGGCACCGCAAAGCCATGTTCATGTCATTGATGACGCCACACAGTCTGCATTCCCTGAACCGGCTGCTGTTAGACCAGTGGCAGGCGTTCAGTCAGAAATGGGAGCAGCTAGAGGAGGTGGTGCTGTTTGAGGAAAGCCAGGAATTGCTCTGCCGCGTGGCCTGCGCCTGGACGGGCGTACCCGTGAACGAAAGCGAGGTGCGGTATTGGGCGCAGGATTTCACCGCCATGGTTGATGCGTTCGGGGCGGTGGGGCCCAGGCACTGGCGCGGCAGGCGCGCCCGCAGGAGGACTGAGAAGTGGGTGGAGCAGGTCGTCAAAGACATCAGGAAAGGGAAGATAATAGTGTCTAACCAATCCCCCGCCCACGTCATTGCCTTCCACCGGGATTTAGAAGACGAGTTGCTGGACCCGCGCATGGCGGCCATTGAGTTGATAAACCTGCTGCGCCCCATGGTGGCCATTGCCTGGTACATCACCTTTGGGGCGGTGGCGCTGCATGAGCACCCCGTGGCCCGCCAAAAAATTGCCGAGGGCGAAGAGAACTACCTGGAGTGGTTTGTGCAGGAAGTGCGCAGGTATTATCCGTTCGGGCCGTTTCTGGGCAACCGCGTGAAAAATGATTTCAGCTGGGGCGGGCATGACTTCCAGAAAGGCACGCTGGTGTTGTTAGACATGTACGGCGCGTTGCATGACCCGCAGATTTGGGAGCACCCAGACCAGTTCTACCCGTACCGGTTCAGAGACTGGAAAGGCAGCGCCTATGATTTTATTCCGCAGGGCGGGGGCGACCATTTTACCGGCCACCGCTGCGCCGGCGAATGGGTGACCATTGAAGCCATGAAAGTGTCAATGCTGTATCTTTCTAAATACCTGGAGTATGACGTGCCGCCGCAGGATCTGTCTTTCAGCCTGCACCGGATGCCCACCTACCCCAAGAGCAAGTTCATCATGCGGCAGGTGAGGGGCAGACAGGTGGCGCAGGAAGATACGGGAATGACCACCCTGTCTAAATGTCCGTTCCATCATGGGTAGGCGTGAGACCGTCCAATTTTAATGGTGAGTTTTTTTAATGGTGGTTTTTTCCGTTTTCGGCCTGTTTTGAGAAAAACAGGCCGAAAACGTTTTAGAGCTGGTTTACATTTTGTTCTTTCTGTGACAACGGGGAGTTCAAGGTGCTTCTAGTGCGTTTTTGAGCGGCATTGCCCCGTCAGGGTGCGAGGCAACCACGCGACCAGGTTCTTTTGGTACCCGTTTCTGCCCAGCAGTCAGATTGAAACATGCTCTGAGGGAAAGGGATAATTTACAGGGGACTGATAGAATTTATTTGGAAGTAAACACGTTGTGGGTGCACATTGGTATGGGAAGTATTTTATATTTGTGCCCAGAAACAATGTTGTTTTACTGTCAATATTCTTGCATAAGTCTTTGTCATTCAACCATAAAAAATAGTTACTATGAAAAGAGCCTCCTTTCTCTTGCTTGCCCTGTTCTCGGTTTCATTCGCGTTTGCTCAGCAGAAAGACATTCCTTCTGCCAAACCGGGGGTAACCTATGGCAAAAAAGTAACCGCCAAAAAAGCGGTTCAACTTCCTGAATTGGCTTCTAAACTGGAAAATGCCCCTGAGTACACCGGCAAGATTGAAGGCACCGTGGTGGAAGTATGCAAGAAAAAAGGCTGCTTCATGAAACTGGCCCGCGCCAACGGCGAACCCGTGATGGTGAAATTCACTGATTACGCGTTCTTCATGCCGCAGGACATTGTAGGGAAAACCGTTGTGGTGGAAGGCAACGCCAAAGTGAAGGAAACGTCTGTGGAGCGTCTGCAGCACTTCGCGCAGGATGCCGGCAAGAGCAAGGAAGAGATTGCCGCCATTACCCAGCCTAAACGTGATATTGAAATAGTAGCAGACGGGGTGCTGGTAGTGAAATAGGGCTGTTTGCTTTTAGCACAAGGCTCTTCTTTTACCTGAAACGGTAGAAGAAGGGCCTTTCTGTTTTCGGCCTGTTTTGGGAAAAACAGGCCAAAAACGCTTTATAGTAAATTTCCTTTGGTCATTCTGTGCTTACCGAAGGAAGGGAGATGCGTTCATGGGCATTGCTGGGTCTGTTTTTCCCCTGGCTTGGGGTTTACGCCGTGCGATGTTTGCTGTTCCCCTGGTATGGCGGGAAACTCCAGAGCGAAGTCTGCTGCTCTCTTGGCTGAGCTTTTTGATGCTGGGTTTAGTGACTAATTGCTGCTGTTGTGGTAATGCGTAGTTTGCTGTTCCCTTGGCTGTGCCGCTTGCTGCAGTGCTGTTATTTTAGGAATACGTGATCTGCTGTTTCCCTGGCTTTACCGCTTGACCCAGTGCCTCACTCACTGAGTTGTTTCATCTTCTCCGGTAAGCGCTCACGGCCGCGGGGCCCCGTCCTGGCGGTGAGCACTGCTGTTAAAACTAGGCCCTCCGGCCTTGCCGCTGGTGCGGCACCGTATTAACAGAGGCGCTCACCCCCAGGACTGGTTCAGGTTCCTCTCCTGATCAGCTTCTCTGGTTGTTAATTGGTTTGCAGGTAACTATTGCTGTCCCGCTAGCCTATGGCGAGCCCGTGCTGCGCACATCAGCCTAGGGCAGAAGTGTTGATTGTCTGTTGCTGATTGTTTTTCTCTGGTTCAAGTTTCCAACTTGGACCTATAATGTCGGAAGCTTTCAGCTTCCATGAGGCGGCCGCCTCACATGACCTCTGCCATCTATAGCTCCCGCTTCTGCCCCCCTATGGCGCGGAAGTTACTTCCGTGCCTTCTAACTCCAGCTGATACTCCCGCGCCGGCGCGAGTCTCCAGACGCGTGCCTACTGATGACGGGCGGTCTCTGGCTGCCCTCGCGGCACGGCTGCGAGACCAGGCATTGCTGCTTCATTCGTGCTGAAGTACCTGAGATGAAAGAAAGGATTCAGAACTCAAGACTCAGGACTCAAGACTCATAACTCAGAACTCACTCCGATACTCCCCCTTGGAAGGGGGCGAAGGGGGATGTTTGCACCAGCAGGTCTACGCATTCCAGATAATTCCCCTCCTCGGAGGGGCAGGGGTGGGTTCAATTTGCCAGTCATCTTAATATCGCCTGCTCAAATGACCTCGCAGCGTCTTCCAGACCTGCGAGCGTCTGCGTCAGTAGCCGTTGCACTACCACTTGAACCGCCTTACCCTCATCCTAACCTTCTCCCCCAGGGAGAAGGAACACCGCTGTTCTGTTTTTGACCTGTTTTCTGGAAAACAAGCCAAAAACAGAATCTACTCAAGCCACCGCTTCACCGCCTGCTCAAAAGACCTCGTAGCGTCCGGAGGACCTGCGAGCGTCTGGGCCAATCACTACCCCCGCGCACAAATGGTCTTGTACGGGCAGTACTGGCACGTCTCCAGGTCATTGGTTTTCCTAATCGGCTCCTCTGGGTTCAGCATGTGCAGCACCAGCTCTTTCAGCAGCCGTTCTGAGGTATCCACAAAATCAGCGGGAGCGCCGGTGGCATCTACAAAGGGCAGCTCTGAGGTCAATACCCCTGCGCCTAAATTCCGGAAAGAGATGATGCCCGCCTCAAATTGATACTGTGATTTGGGCAGGTTCAGGATTTTACTTTCCAACAGTGTGCCTTTCTGAATTTCCTTGGCCAGAATGTAGCGGTAAAGCCACAACTGCCGCACTTTGTCAAGCTTGCGGTCATTCAGCAGAGACTCCTCCATTTCCTCGGGCTTCACTTTTAAATGGTTGGCTTCTACTTTGCCGGTTTTGTAATCTATCACGCGCAGGGTTTGCCCGCTTAAATCAATTCTATCTGCTTTACCGGCAATGCGGGCGGTGAATCTCTCGCCGTTTTCAAGGAGTACTTCCAGGTCGGTGGTGAGTTTTTCCTCCAGGTGCAGAATGTAGAGCGGCAGTTCTTCTGAGGAAATCAGACTTTCCAAGTAGCGGGTGAGCAGTTGCACAGCCACTTTGTAGAGAATCAGGTTCATGCCCTGCTCTGGCAAGTTGCCCAAGGTGCCGCGCTTGAATTCCTGTTTTACTTTCTCCGGGAGGTTGGCCAGCATTTCTTCCACATGCGCTTTCTCAATGGGCAAAGCGTTGTCAGCGAAAGGCCGGAAATAATCTTCCAGCACCTGGTGCACAATGGTCCCGAAGGTGTCTGCCCCCACCAGTTCATCAATCTCCTCCACTTCCTCCAGCTTGGCAATTCGGCTGAAATAATATTGCAGGGAGCAGTTCACGTACTGGTTCAGGTGCGAGGGGTAGAGGCCGTACTGCAGTTGCTGCTTTATTTTCTCCAGCACTTCGCCATCTTTTTCAATGATGATGTCAGGCTCGTATTCCTTGGTGTCCAGCTGTTCCACCACGGCAGTCAGTTCCCTGAATTTGAGGTTGGGGTTGCGGGCGGCCAGGTCATGTTGCAATTGCAAGATAAACCGACTTTTCTCACCGGAACCATAGGTGTCTGAGGGCAACACATAAAGCAGGTTCACGCGCTTGGCACGCTGCAGCAGGCGGTAGAAATAGTAGGAGGTGATGCTTTCCTGTTCGGCGTAGGTGGGCAGCCCGAAGGTGCGCAGCACGTCATAAGGGAATAGGGAGGTCTGCTTCTTGGGCTGGGGCAGCACGTTCTCGTTCACGCTCAGGATGATGAGGTTCTCAAAGTCCAGGGCGCGGGTTTCCAGCATACCCATGACCTGCGTGGGCGAGATGGGTTCGCCGCTGAACGGTAGCTTGGTGTTGCCAATCTGCTCGTAGAGGAACTTCTTGAAACTGCGCACCGAAATCTTGTGCTCGCGGCAGTCAAAGAGCGTGTCCAGCCGCTTCACGATGGTGTAGAGAATGTAGAGGTACTCGGTCTCAATGGGGTTCTCCGTTTCTACGCGGTAAATGCGGCCCAAAGCATCTACGAGTTGGTAGAGCGTGTCAATGAGGTCGGTGCAGTCGTTCCAGGTTCTGAAAAGGGTGATGAACATTGGGTGCTCACGGCCCAGCTTAATGAGTTCCTCTGCGGTGAGTAAGACGCTGTTGCGGGCCACCATCTCGTCCAGCACGTGCTGGAACAGGTCTAAATCGGCTTCGCGCTCGGCTATGCTGTTGAGGTACTGCTCATAGCGCCGCAGAAAGGGGTGCTGCAGCAGTTTGGTGACGGCCAGGTGGTGGTAGCGATTGACCTTGTAACCCGTATCAGTGGGCTGCACCACGCCCGTGAGGTGCACCTCAAAGAGCAGGTCGATGAGGTTGAACAGGGGCGTGCCCTTGAACGACAAGCCCATGGTGACGTTGTAATCGGTGACTTCGTCTGAGATGGAGTGCAGCACGGGCAGGAGCAGGGTCTCATCGGGCAGAATGATGGCGATTTCGGCGGCGGGGTCCTGCTGACGGATTTCGCGCAGGAGCTGCCCCGCAATCTTGCCCTGCATGCTGGCGTTGGCTACGCCAATGGCGTTGATTTCCTTGGCATCTGAGAGCAGGAGGTTCTGTTGCCAGTTCCACTGGGGCAGCGGCCATTTAGCTTTGTAGCGCTTCAGGAAATGCCCAGCCCGCTTATCGGCTTCGGGGGCCATGTAGTAGTCATCTGAGTCAAAGAAGACTTCGGATTTGCCAGCCTCCAGCAGGGTCTGGATGATTTTCTGCTCGGCGCGGCTCAGAGCGTTCAACCCGACGAACAGGTAGCGGTACGGGCCCTGCTCGCTCCCGGCAATGTCTTTGATGCGGTTGGCCACCATTCTGAAGGCCATGCCCGTGTAGGCCTGCTTGTTTTGCTTCAGGTGGGCCTGCAAGGCGTGGTAGGTCTGCTCCAGGTTGGCCCAGAGCTGGAAATACTGCTTCACGTTGGGGGTGGGGGCGCTGCTGCCGGGTTTGCCCGGGTCCCACCGCTCCAAGGCCTTGGCCTCGCTCACGTACTCAAATACTTTGTGCGCGTCTACCAGTTCCATGTCCAGGCGGGAGAAATCTTCCAGCAGGGTGGCGCTCCAGCCCACAAACTGGTCGAAGTCCAGCTTGGGGTCTACCCGCAGCAGGAGGTCATAGAGGTCTAGCTGCAGGTGCAGCGGCTCCAGCACCTCTACGTTGGCCATGTTGCAGACAAAGTCTTCCATGGAGTAAATCTGCGGCGACCAGATACCCGTGGGCGCCGCCTGCGCCAGGGCATTCTTGAAATAGAGCGTAGCCCGACGGGTGGGCAGCACAATGCACAGGTCGCTGAGGCGGTCTGCGTAGGTCTGATAAATATGCTCGGCGGTCTGCCGCAGGAACGAGTACATGTGGGTGTAGTATCTTATGGTCTGGCGCGGAAAGTAAAGATACTACGTTTTTGGGCTAGTTTTTGGAAAACAGTGGTTAATGGGTTGAATTTTAATTAAATAGTTAAAATTAGCTGGTTATTTTAAGAGGTATTATTGCTTTTAAATATAAAATTGGCTGATTTATATTAGTGCAATTTGGCTCGAAAATTTTTAAGAGTATTATTTGGTGTTAATTAAATAATGAGCCCTGTATTGTATTGCTTTCTATAAGCAATTTGTTTTTTGATTTTATTTTCAATAATATTTCTTCTAATCTTTTATGAGTGAGGATTGTAACATCTGTACTCTCAGTTATTAATTGCCTGTTTAAGTCAAACATAGGATTGTCGTTATCAGTATAGTGGTCGTACATTACAGCTCTAGGAATATTATATTCTTTTGCATATCCCATCGCTAATCTAGCACCGCTATCTAACTTCTGATTTAAAATATTCCAACGTTTAGCAGAATCTTGTGCGTAGCTGGCCGCCAAAATAATTGTATCACAAAATAAAGCTTGCAGCCTATCACGCTCTTTATATCTGCTACTTAATTCCATTGACGATTTAAAATTTTCATAATATTCTGAAACTAATAGTCCACCATATTTTACAATTTGTTCTGCAAGAATTTTATTTTTACTCGGTAAAATGTTATCAAGAGGACTTGGTAATATTGCAACAGTTTTTCCACCTTCCAATGCTTGTTGATGTGCAATACTATCACAACCATAAGCTAAACCGCTTACAATTGTAATTCCTGACTTCACTATTTCAGCAACAAGCTTTCTTTCCCTGATTTCTATAGATTCGTCAGGGTTAAGAAGACCAATAACGCTAATATTAGTATTGCTTATATTTAATAAATCAAGATTCCCTTTATAAAAAAGATAGATTGGTTGCTCGCTTTCCTTAACTGTCCCGCGATACTTTGGAAAATTAATATCTCCAATTGCAACAAGACCATCGCAATTATCTTTAAAAGAGCTTAACTTGTTGATTATAATATTTCTATTGTGTTCAAAATCATGAATGGTTAATTTATTCTCTTGTTTTGAATTATTGTTAATTAATGATAATAGTTTTTCAATACTTTCATTGCCCCTTAAATTTTTAACAAGCCAAGCTCTTCCAATACCTTTGAATGTTTTTGCTGTTAAAATATTTATTGCGTTCTCAGTATATTTCATTGTTGAAAGTTTGTTAAATGTCAAATGCTTAATACTTGGAAATTGTTTTTCCAACCACATAAAGCATAACGGAATTTGCGCCTTTGTCTAGTAATGCCTGAATAGCATCTTCATCAATGTTTATCGTTTTCGTATATAAGTCATCTACTAGTAAAACATCTTTACCCTTAATTTCAAACGAAATTTGACAAGTATCTTTTGTAATATTAGGATAAGGCATTTTTCCATTACCCCCATAACCTCCTCTTTCTCTGTGCGTCGTTTTAGTATCAGTATGTCTAATTATATAACTTGTCCCATTTATATAACTACTAAGTTGATTTACAACACGGCTTACCGTGTTTTTAAATAATAGCTGATTTGGAGAATAATTAACTTTTGCTCTAGGAACAACACAAACAGTAAGGCTATTATTTTTAGTAAAATTAGTTATTTGGGGCAAATCAGTCAATAATATTTGCTCTAATTGTTGCGAGGCCTTTATTAGAACATCATTTGGGTATGGTGTAATGTCATTTTTAAGAGTACAGATAATGTTTTCAATAGTTCCTTGAACTCTCCATTGACCGCCACTAGAATAATCAGAATGGTAAAACCCTTCTATTTCTCTTTTTAAAAAATATTCACCTGTTGTATAATCTTGGCTGGGATAAATTGTAAAACTGTTCATTCTATTTTATTATTATTATGTTGTTGATAGGGATTCCTGCATTTATTGCATCATTAACTTCTGAATATTCATTTTCAAAAGCGATTACACTGTCTGGTGAAACATTCAGATTCATGATAGCATTGTGGTATTTATTTACTTTTTTATTATTTACATTCTCTATCCTGAAAAATAGCCTGATGAAAAGTTTTGTTAGCTCGTAATGATTTAATATCATTAATGCTCTGTCTTTACGGCAGTTCGTAACTAAAACTATGCTATTTGTTCTTGAAAAATGTTTTAAAATATTAGTTAAAGATTTATTGAGTTCTGTTTTTGGTAGATATTCTATATAATTTTTTTCTTTTTGATAAACAATATTTCTATATTCATCCTCAGTTATGTTTATAAAAGTGGTCTTTAGTAAGCTGCGATTAAATCTCTGGTCTGGATTATAAGGAAAGGTGCAGTCTTTGTGTAAAACAGACTGTAAAGCCTTTTTATATGATAAATAGTTGGCAAAATTTGTATCTACTAAAGTGCCATCTAAATCGAAAAATAAGATTGAATTTGGTTTTACTTTATTGTACAATGTATTTATTAATTCATTAGGTTCTTCTATTGCTTTCATATTTATGTTTAGTTATTATTTATATAATTGTATAAAAATTCCAAATTTTTTAATTTAGTTTTAGTGTATTATTAGTGTTAAGAGCTTTCTTTTAATTCTAAAATTTGAAAAACGTTACTAAATATAGAATATTTTAAATTAACTATGAATACTATTTTAAGATTATTTGTAAAAAAAATATTAAGTTTCATTAACCCTCCAACCCTCTAACCACCCTACAAGGATTCCCCGCCGCGAATATATCTGAGGGAATGTCTTTGGTGACCACGCTGCCCGCTCCAATCACGGTTCGGTCGCCAATGGTCACGCCAGGGCAGATGATGGCGCCACCGCCAATCCAGACGTCTTCGCCAATGGTGATGGGTTTGGCAAACACCTCTCCGCTGGCCCGTTCCTGGTGGTGTAGGGGGTGGGTGGCGGTGTAGTTTGCACGTTGGGGCCAAAGAGGGTGCGGCTGCCAACGGTCACGGGCATCACGTCCAGCACCACAAAGGTAAAGTGAATGAACACCTTTTAGCCCAGGGTGAGGTTATAGCCGTTTCGCAGTAGAAGGGCGGCTGAATCCAGAGGCCGTCGGCAGCGTGGGGGAGGAGCTGCCGCAGAAGGCTCAGGCGTTCTTCGGGTTGGTCTTCGCGGCTTTCGTTCAGGGCCTTGAGCAGGAGGCGCGCCTGTGTCCGTTCCTCGGTCAGCTGCGGGTCCAGGGCGTTATAGAGTTCACCCGCCAGCATTTTCTCTTTTTCGGTTTTCATAGGGGAGGTGTTTGTCTGGTAAAAGCGGCTTGCTTTCCTTCCCCTAAAGGTCTTCCGTTTTCGGCCTGTTTTCAGAAAAAGAGGCTAAAAACAGCAGCGAGAAATGATTTTGGGAGTGGAGGTGAAAGCGCTCTTGTCCGCTTTCTTAGTTCGCCCACAAGGTCCTTTCAGGATGACAGTGGGGGGTAAGGAAATTTTATTTTTATGCAGATGCACCTATCGTTCTGTAACTGAATATATTTTCCTAAACAGTTAAGGTTTTGTTCTCATTTCTGGCGCAAGCGTCCGCTTGTGTCCACAGTTTAGGGCTATTTTTCCAAAAACAGGTCAAAAACAGGAATGCGTGCGGACACAAGCGGACGCTTGCGCCAATGTGTGTTAATTCTTACGTAGAATTATTTTGCCCAATTCTCAATTTTTAAACCAGTCACTCTGTTGAACTCTTTCTCGTTGTTAGTCACTAGCGTGGCGTTAAGGCTAAGGGCGTGTGCAGCAATTAGGGTGTCCAGCGGCCCTATGGGTGTACCAGCTTTTTCAAGGTTAGCCCTTATTTTACCGTATTCAACGGTAGCATTATAATGGAAATCTTTAATGTCAAGCGGCACAAGAAATTGATTCAATGCCTCAAGGTTTCTGTCTGGATTGCTGCTCTTTCTTATCCCGAACTCTAGTTCAGCCAGGGTGATAGCTGAAATTCCTACGCTTCCAAGAGACAATTCCTTGAACCTTTCCAGTACAATCTCTGGCCTTTTCTTTATGATGTAGATGCAGATGTTTGTGTCCAGAAGGTACTCTATCAGTCAAATGCCTCCCTTTTCTGTTCTGTCGGCTGACTTCTATCTTCCATAAAGTCAGGGGTGAACTTCTCTAAACTTTCAAAAAGATTTTGCCAGGGGTTGTGGTAGGGGATAAGGTAAAGAGCATTCCCTAGCCTTTTAACATAAACTTTATCATCATTTATTTTGTGGCTTTCAGGAATACGTATTGCCTGTGAACCAGCTTCGTTCTGAATATTGATTGTTTCAAAGGCCATGGCACTGATTTTTGGTTTGTTCTTAAAACTAACGATTTCTTATGAATATTCGTTTTTTCAGTGTGCCTAGATGGTCTGTTTTCAGAAAAAGAGGCCGAAAACAGGGGTGGTGCTGAAAGTCTATAGTTGATGCCTATTGGCATTATTATTAAACAAGCTTGACAAAGTTGTCTTCCAACTTTACATTAAATTGATTTCGGCTTTCAAGGCTTTGAAAACTTTTAAAACCGTGTCAATGGTGGCGCTATTGGTACTATTCTCCAGCTTAGAGATTTGAGCCTTCTGTACACCCACTAATTGGCCTAACTGCTTCTGGGTCAAGTTTCGCTGTTGCTGGGCAGTTTTAATCATTTTGCCTAGCACCTCCATGTGAAGTTCATACTCATACTCGTCTCTCTCCTGTGTGCCTACTTTGCCAATGAATTTGTCTTTCATTTCAGCAAGGGAGGAGGATTTTATTTCTTGCGTTGCCATAAGATTACTTTCTCTGTTTGTTCTCGAAATACCTTTTTCTAAACGCTTTAAACCTTTCTTGAAAGTTAGGGCCGGGTCCTGATAAAAAGGGGGCCGCTCTTCAGGATTTGCAATCCGGAAGCAGGTATAGAGGGGATTTGCCATCCCGTTTGCCAGTTCCGTGCCTACTGCAGCGCGGATTGCAAATCCGCGTGATATGTAAGTTCGGGATTGCAAATCCCGAACAGCGGCGAATGGCGGTAATGGCGCTACTTATCCGCTGTTCTAGTTCGCCCACAAGGTCCTTTCAGGATGACAAAAGGTGGAGAAAGTAAAATAAGCTCCGTATAGCGCCAGTACCAGCAGGCACTTACGTGATACGGGGTAAACCATCTGTTATCCGAGGGCTAAAGTAGCTCCTTCTTATTCCGTCTTCCCTTTAAACGTGGTATAAATGGCCATGGCGTGCCCGTGCCCTAAACCGAAGTCTTCTTTCAGCCAATTGGTGATTTCTGTGGCTTTGGTGGCGGGGTTCAGGTTCCCGTCCAGGAGGAAGCCTTTCGCCTCGGCTAGCTTTTTAAAATCGGCGGGCGTTTTGCCTGTCTTGGCTTCAATGTTGTCTAAATACGCTTGAAAGGACATGATTTTACAAGTTAAGATGATGGTATGGTTAGGAACAGTTTCGCCAGTAAGACAGGATAGAGAAGGTAGCAAAGCACCAGCAGACAGTTGGGCCAGCCGTTTACCCCAATCACCCCCTTCGGTAATTCTGCCAGCGGCGGCGCGTCTGGTCCGGACACAATGCCCGCTGATTTAAAGCTTGAAAATAACAAAAACATTGTGACACACAGTTTGGCGCAGCCTTAGTCATGCAGGCCCATTCCCTGAAGAATCTTTTCCCGGCACCTGGCAATGCGGCTGAACCGGGTTTGGGTTTGCTTGGGTTGGGAGAAGAAAAGGACATAGCCCCTTTGGCGGCCGGGGGTGAGGCGGTAGAAGGCGTGTTGCAGGTCGGGGTGTTCTTCAAAGGTGGCCAGAAGCTCGTCTGGTACCGGTTCCAGGTTTTTCTTGAACGCCACTTTTAAGCCCGCTTTCTCAATGTCTATGGCTTCCTGCAGATACTGCTTGATTACCTCCTGCTGCTGCAGCACCTGGTCTGGGCTGGTGAACCGGAGGGACCTGGCCGATTGGGAGCTTTCGCCGTGGGCGGTGAGGAGCCTGGCTTCGTCTTTGAGTAAAACTCCTTTGAAGAAGTTGATGGCGGCGTAGTGCTTGAAGGCGGTGACCATGAAAATGTTCTTGCTGCCCAAGGTGTAGCACGGAACTCCCCATTTCACTTCTTCGGTGAGGCCGCTTTCCAACGCAAGGTGCCGGAGCAGCACCAACTCGGCTTGCCAGGTATGCACTTTGCACTGCGGGGTGCCGCCGTAGGGGCAGCGCATACAACCGTCCAGGAGGTATTTGTCTACTTGTGGGTTCATGCGTTCTTAAAGGTAAGAGGGTGGGTGACTTTTCTTTGGGCAGGTCTAAAATACCGAGAAACAGCGGTCAATACAAGCAGCAGGCCAGGGCCGAAGTACTCCGTTAACGGGTCGCGGTGGGCAAGGTGCGAAAAAAGGGCACTCGTCATTAAGAAGAAGAAGCCTGCATAGGCCCACTCTTTTATCAACGGGAGGCGGGGAAGCAGCACCGCAGTGACGCCCAACACTTTGCAGAGGCCAAGGAAGGGCAGGAGGTAGAGCGGATAGCCCAGTTCGCTTATTTTTTGCGCCTCTTCCTCCAGCTGAAGGAGCTGCACCACGCCCGTAGAGGTCATACCCAAACAAAGCCAGGCGGTGGAAACCCAGTAGATGATGTTGTCTCTCTTTTTCATAGGTTGGCTACTTTCTATTCTCCATAAAGGTCTGAAGACGGTTGTGGGCCATGTTGATGCCTGCTGCAAAGGGTAGTTTCAACATGTTGTCTCGGTCGGTGACCGATTTAAAGATCAGGTGCATGGTAAGCATGCTCCTTTCTGCTGTAAGTTCTTTAAAATCTAGGAACTCCAGCTGCACCGGGAAGGGCGTGTTTTCCATTTCAAAGGTTCTAGTGATGTATTGGTTGGGTGCAAACGAATGAATGGTGCCATTCGCGCGGAACAAGACGTTTCCTTGCGCATCTCGGGTCTCAAACTGATAACCGCCGTGGGCTTTGTTTTCCAGTTTCAGGACTTTGTTGCCCATCCATTGCTCCACCAACTCAGGCTCGGTGTAGGCTTTAAAAAGAAGGGCAAGCGGCAGGTCAAAGGTTCTGGTGATGACAATGTCATGCTTGCCTTCTTCGGCGGTGAGGTGGGTTCTGCTTTCCATAAATTATTTTTTAGATTGATAGGCTTTCATGACCTGCTCCAGCTTATTGAAGCGGTCATCCCAGTGTTGGCGGAAGGGCTCCAGAAAATCGGCAATCTCTTTCATTTTATAGGCGCTGAGATGGTAATACACCTCGCGTCCCTTCTGTTCCTGCGCCAGCAGTTCACATTCAGTGAGTATCTGTAAATGCTTGGAAACGGTAGGCCGGGCGGAGTCAAAGTTGGCGGCAATAGCCCCCGCCGTCATAGACTGGCTGGCCAGCAAAAGAAGGATGGCCCTTCTGGTGGGGTCTGCAAGGGCTTGGAAAACGTCTCGTCTTAAATTCATTATGAAGTTATTTGGCTATAAATATACATGTAGTTAAATAACTTCATAATGATAGAAGTACTTTTTTCAGTGAAGAGGATAGGCCGGGTGCCTACTCAGGTGAATGAAAACAAAAAGCCTGTGCGGAGCTGGATAGAGAAGCTGCTGGATAATGAACAGGTAAGATCTTGCCACCGGCAGCAGCTACCTCACTCGTCGTTTAATGATGAGATTCCCTGCGCTAATAGTTTGGCTAGGCCTGCCCTCATGGCCTGCACTTGCTCCTGGGGGTGTCCTTGCCAACGCGTCACTTCGCCTACTACCCTGAACGGATGCGTGGAGCGGTACGACTGGGTGGGGTTGCCCGGGAATTTCTTGTCGGTGAGGTCGGGGTCGTTTTCAAGGGGACCGGTGGGTTCTACCAGATAGATTCTTTCCCGTCCTTCGCCCCAGGCCAGCTCTGCCCCCCAGATGGCGGCGTCTAAAGTGGCGGTGAGAAAGATGTACTTGGCCTGTTTCCGTTCCCCGAAGTTGGATGGGTAGCCAGGATTTATCAAATCCCCCAGCTGAAGTTCAGCCTTGGTGCCGTGAAAATAGGTTTGGGCAAAAGTAGTGGGTTGCGCCGGGTTTTCTGGTTGGTTCGTTTGCATGGGAGAAAGCGGTATAAGGGTGAATTAATAATTTTCATATAAGTATGGGGAGATTGCCTTTTGCTGACAGCATATGCCCCTGACAGGTGTCTGGCCTTTTCTGTAGAGACAGGTGCTGTTTTTTTCAGGCACCAATCAGCTCAGAAAAAGAGCCGCCAAGCGGATAAGAAATGAGGGAGTTTTATTCATTCGCATCTGGCTGGCTGAGGATCTCAATTCTCTGGTTCATGATGGCTAGCGCCTGGGAGAAATACCGTTCAATAACCTTGATTTCACTTGTTGAAAAGGACGAAATGAGGTTTTCGGTCTCACGCCTGAATTCTTCATACAGCGGAATTAGCAGGGTCATGATAAGCTCAGTGTTAGGTTTGAGGAGCACCTTTCGTCGGTCTCCCTCGGCAAAGTGCCGGGACAGGAATTTCTTCTTCTCCAGCCGGTCTATCAAACCGGTCACGGCCCCCGTGGTCAAACCAGTGGCCTTTGCGAAGTCACCGGCCGTCATTTCTCCCTTCTCCAGCAAGAACCCCAGGTATTTGTGGTCGGTGCCTGATAGGCCTGCCTTGCGGGCTACCGCCTCGTGCATTTGAAGGGAGGTGTAGGCGTGCTGTTGGGTGAGTTTCCTGATTTGTTTTACCAGCTCCTCTTTCATAGATTATCTTTCTAGCTAAATATCTTAGGTGCTAAGATAACTGTTTTCAAATGAGCCGCCAAGTTTTTTTTCTGAGCTTCTGAAGAAAGCTATTTAAACGTGGAGCATGTTTGTAATGTCTTGTGTGCTGTTAACGGGCCTCTACACAACCTGACTTGGCGGTAGTTGCCTCGCACCCTGGCGCTGCTAAGTGGCTCTAAAAAGCACCAAGGAAGAAACTTGCGCTCCCCGGTTTCATCTGCAAGATCAGAAATGAAGCAAGTTTTTTAACTGCTAATGCCAGGTTGGTTCGTAAGGGGGGAATTTCTGTTTTGGGGCTGTTTTCCAAAAAGTAGCCCCAAAACGTGGTTTTAAGCAGTGGCTGCACCGGGCTAAACTCCTTAGAAGCAGGAAAAGAGTAAGCTCCCAACAGAGGCAATGTCAGAGACCTGGCGCGGAGGAAAGGGCGGGGAGGAGGACTTATGGCAGTGAGAAACAGTAGAAATGAAAATGCGTTTTTGGCCTGTTTTCAGAAAAACAGGCCAAAAACGCATTTGTTGGTGGCGCGCACATACGCTAAGTCTGCGTCTGGCAGAAGTGGTTAGTAAATCAGATTGGCCTCGGTCAGGATCACGGGCGCACTGTCTGTAATCAGCACCGTGTGCTCGTGCTGGGCCACATACCCGCCTTTGTTCCCCAGCAGCGTCCAGCCATCGCCTTTCTCATAGGCCATGGTGCTTTTGTCTGAGATGAAGGTTTCTATGGCAATGACTGAGTTTTTCTTAAACCGCATGCGGTTAGAGGGGTCGTAGTAGTTGGGTATCTCTGAGGGGGCCTCATGCAGGCTTCGGCCCACGCCGTGCCCCACCAGGTTTCTGATGACTTTGTAGCCTGCTTTCCTGGCTTCAGTTTCTATCAGGCGCCCCACCTCTGCAATGCGTACGCCGCCCTTGATCTGGCTGATGGCTTTGCGCAGAATGGCCTGCGAAGCCTGTACCAGCGGGTTTAGGTGGCGGTGGTCCTGGCCCAGCACAAAAGAGCCCCCGTTGTCAGCGAAGAAGCCGTTCAGTTCAGCTGAGACATCAATGTTCACCAGGTCGCCCTCGCGCAGCACCACTTGGTCTGACGGGATGCCGTGCGCCACCTCCTGGTTCAGACTGATGCAGGTGTACCCGGGAAAGTTGTACATGAGTTTGGGCGCCGGCTTGGCCTTGTACTGCTGCAAAATGGAGAAGCCGTACTCATCCAGTTCTTTGGTGGTGATGCCCGGTTTGGCATATTCGCGCATCTGGCGAAGGGTGAGCGCCACCACTTCGCTTATGGCTTTCATGCCGGTGAGGTCAGCGGCTGATTCTATTGACATCTTCTTCTGGGTTGGTGCTTAGACAAGGTACAAAAAGAAATGGAACAACCGTTCAAGGCACGGCCTTTGAACCGGCGGAGTGTTGGCTTTTGCTTTAGGCCGAAAACATGCGTGGGTGGATTCCCTGATAGGAGCCCCTCCCTAAGGCCGAGCTTCAGGATTGTCTTTGAAACCGTTGTCACCAGCGTTCGGTTGCGCTTTTACAGACCCATCATGAGGTAAACTTCTAAGCCTCTCAAGCCAGATCATTGAAAGAAAAGGCTTTGTTTGTGTAAAAGGCCAATGAATAGTCAGGCCGGGTGCTGTCTGTTGGTGCGGCAAATGCCGATAAAAGAATCGTGCGTTTTGGAGCTGTTTTTCTGAAAACAGCTCCAAAACGCACAGGTAGCATTGGTTAGGATTCCCGCTGGACCAAATGGTTCTCTTTCAGCTGCAGTACGCGGCTGGTGTGTTCCCTGATCTCCTCACACAGCTGCGGGTTGTCTTTCAACGACTGCCCGAAAGACGGGATCATCTGCTTGATTTTGGCCTGCCACTCCGGTGACTTCGCCCTGTTGGGGAAGCAGCGGTGAATTAGGTCCAGCATGATGGAAACAGCGGTAGAAGCCCCCGGAGAAGCTCCAAGTAACGCGGCAATTGAGCCATCGGCGGAGCTGACCACCTCGGTCCCAAACTCCAGCACGCCGCCTTTCTTGGGATCTTTCTTGATCACCTGCACCCGTTGGCCGGCCACTTCCAGCTCCCAGTCTTTGGAGTTGGCGGTGGGAACGTATTCCCGCAGCGAAGCCATGCGGTCTTCGGGGGACTGGAGTACCTGGCTGATCAGGTATTTGGTCAAGGGTATGTTGGTGTAACCGGCTGCCAGCATGGGCCGCAGGTTGTTCACCTTTATGGAAAGCGGCAAGTCAAAGAACGACCCTTTTTTCAGGAACTTGGTGGTAAAACCGGCATAAGGCCCAAACAGGAGGGCTTTCTCCCCGTTGATCACCCGCGTGTCCAGGTGCGGCACTGACATGGGCGGAGAGCCAACGGCCGCCTTGCCGTATACTTTGGCCTGATGCTGGGCAATGATGTCTGGGTTGGTGCATTTGAGCCACTGGCCGCTCACCGGGAAGCCGCCAAAGCCTTTGCCTTCGGGAATGCCGGAGGCCAGGAGCAGGGGCAGTGATCCGCCGCCGGCGCCAATGAACACAAACTTGGCCCGCACGCGGCGCTTCTCATCGGTGCTGCGGTCTTTCACCCGCACCCGCCACAGGCCGTCTTCCTTCTGCTTGAGTTTGGTCACCTCATGGTTCAGGTGCATGGTCACGCCGCCCATCTCTTTGAGGTACTTGAACAGGTTGCGGGTGAGGCAGCCAAAGTTCACGTCGGTTCCCATTTCCATGCGGGTGGCAGCCAGGGGCTGTGACCGGTCGCGGCCCTGCATGATGAGCGGCATCCAGTTTTCCAGCTGTTGGGTGTCTTCTGAGTACTGCATGCCCTTGAACAGGGGCGAGGTGGTCATGGCTTCAAACCGTTTGCGCAGAAACTGCACATTTTTTTCGCCCCACACAAAGCTCATGTGCGGGGTGCTGTTGATGAAGCTGCGCGGGTTCTGCATCACGCCCTTCTCCACCAGAAAAGCCCAGAACTGGCGGGACTGCTCAAACCATTCGGCTATCACGTCTGCCTTGGAGATGTCAATGGTGCCGTTGGCTTTCTCTGGGGTGTAGTTAAGCTCACAGAAGGCTGAGTGGCCGGTGCCGGCGTTATTCCAGGCGTCTGAACTTTCGGCGGCTACCTCGTTCAGGCGCTCATATATTTCAATGGTTAAGTCAGGTTGCAGTTGTTTCAGCATCACGCCCAGGGTGGCGCTCATGATACCGGCCCCAATCAAGACAACGTCTGGATGGGTGACCATAGAATTTTCGTTTTTTGCCATGGTAAAAGTATTGGTACTTGGCATACGAATAAACCAATAGGAAGTGTTTAATTAATTACTGGTCTTTCAGCAGCGGCCATTGCGGTCGCAAAAGTAACCCAAACAGATAAGCCGCCCAATGAACTTCTGCTATTCCTTCTGTTTTCGGCCTGTTTTTACAAAAACAGGCCGAAAACAGAAATCCCATTTTTGGTTTGCAGTAAGGTGGGGGGCGCTTTCTTACAGAACCTAGGAAGCTTTTAAGGGGTTGCGCTTGCCCCTTTGGAGTCAAGGCGCCCTTCTCAGGTTTGGAGCTGTCATAGTGGGTTGATAGAAGTAGCCAGACGTTAGCCCTGCCTGCCTGACTGCCTGCTCAAGGTGTAGGGCTCTACCCAGAAGGAGTTCTTGCTGTTTTAGGCCTGTTTTCTGAAAAACAGGCCTAAAACAGAACAGATGTGCCCTTCTCCTTCTATAAGGTCACTGCCATTTCGCCCTACAGTTACAAGGAAACCTGTTTAACAAAGAACTGTCAGGAACCGGGGGAAGCCCTGGCCGGAGAGGCGTAAAAAAGAAAAAGCCGGTGCTCTGGCACCGGCTCCTTGCTTGGGGGATCTGTCAATTTATTTAAAAGCTCTTCACCAGTTTCTGTACCGCAACCTGGGTACCGGAAACCACCTTCATCAGGTAGATGCCGTTTGGCAGGGTGCCAATATTGTCAACGGTGTACTGTTGTACGCCGGCTCCCCCTGCTAGGTTTTTAGTGTAAACCGGTTTCCCGTTCAGATCCAGGAGCAGCACCTGAATGGTAGCGGCGGCGGCAAGTTTTAGCTCCAGCACAATCTTGTTCTGGAACGGGTTAGGGAAGGTAGAAATAATGGCAATAGATTCCTGCGCACTAGGCGTGTGGTTGATTGATATCAATTTAGAATACTCAGACTTGCCGTCAAAGTCTACCTGTTTTAAGCGGTAGTAAGAAGTGCCCGCCAGCGGTTTGGTGTCTGTGAAGGAGTAGGAGAGAAGGGTGTTGCTGGTTCCATTGCCTTCTACGGTACCCACCGGCTCAAACCTCTGGGCATTCTTGCTCCGCTCCACCACAAACTCTTTGTTGTTCAGCTCAGAGGCCGTTGTCCAGTTCAACTTAACCTGGTTGCCGGCAATAGAGGCCTCAAACTTGGTAAGGGTTACCGGCAGGGCGTTGTCTTGCAGGTCAAACTCCCGCTGCAGCTCAATGACGCCGTGCTCCAGCCCGTCATAATTTTTAAAGGTGGTGCTGTGGCCTTGTTCCCCGGTGATGGCTTCTAAGTAAATATCAATGGGTTGGAGCCCTTTGGTGGGGTGCATGACCTCATTGAAAACCAGGGAAAGCACGTTTTGCGGAGCATTGGGCTGCCACTGGTCATCCCGCTGGCCGTTGGCGCTGCTGACAAACCTGATGCGGCGGTTGTAATATGACTCTTTTACTTCCGGGGAGCCGTTTAAGGTATAACTTCTGAACACCAACGGGATTTCTTCTAAGGTGATGGACCCGGCTGGCCAGCCAAAATTAGAAGCCAGTGCTAACAAATCTCTGGTGCGGCTGGCGTCATATGAAGTGTTGGCCGTGTTGAAGTAGACATAGAAGCCCACAGAACCAGCCTCCAGGTTAAAGGTTTCCCTGGAGGTCACATTTACCAGGATGGGGTTGTTTACCGTACCCGTTCCGGTAGAGGCCAGGAGGAGCTTGTTCTTGTCCTCTTCCCGCTGTACAAAGATGGTCTCTGCGGTCAGTTGCTTGTTGGGCTCAGAGTCTACTTCCTCTTCGTTCAGGAGAATGATCTCAAAGTCGTCTTTCTCGTTCAGCCACTTCAGGTTGGCATACCCTGTGCCAATGATCTTGAACTTGAGGGTAAGGACTGTCTGCGTCTGATCAAGGGGAAGGAACTTGGAGATGTTGGAGGCGGGGTTTACCTGCAGCGTCTCATTCATCAACTGGTTGTTGATGTTGATCTGGTAGGTTTTGTTACCGGTAGTGGTACCGGTAGGCAACAGGCCCTTGGTCACCGTGAGGGTCTCGTAGCCATTGTTCGGCGCTGAGTCTGAGGAACCACGGAGATCATTATGGAAGAAATAGTCACCGGTGCTCAGTTTGTTGTCACTGTCACGGGGAGACTCTGCTATAGGCGTTTCCTGCAGCTGCAGGATAGTTTCATCATAGGTGAATTTGAGGGTGGCGTTGGCCAGCCGGCGCTGGGTAGACTGTAACGTGAATGCTACCACCAGGGTGTTGTTGACGCTGCTCACCTTCTGGATGTGCCCGTTTACAAAACTGGTTCCGTTGTTGTTCACTTGCCCAAAGCTTGCCTGCGCCACTAGCACCAGCAGGAAGCAAAGCATCATCTTTTGGGAAACTGTTAATAAAAGAGATTTCATGATTTCCTGTTAATAAGACTATCTGGGAGCCTGGGTTACTTTTCCGTTATTCTTAAGCCATAGTGCCCTATAATCATGCACATTCACCACCCCGTCCATGTTGAAATCTGTCAACTGGTAACCGGTGCGTTGGTTGTCTCTGATCCAGCATTCGTTCCAGTCGGCGGTGGTGACGCTACCGGTACCGTTGCCGTCTCCGGCGTACATGGCAAATTTACCGTTGGGCATTTCCTGCTGAGGGAAAACCCCGGAAGCTTTCTCCAAGGCTTCGCTGAAGTCATACAGCGGGGTGCTGGCGGTAAGGTTCACCGGTTTCTTGGAGATGATGGGCAAGTGGTTGCGGTGAATGACTACTACGTAATAGTTTCCTTCCACCACATTGAGAAAGTCTGGGAGGCTCTTTCCATCCAGGTCAACAATTAAGCCGTCTTTCTTCAGGAAGCAGGCTTTTCTGCTGACCAGTTGTCTGGGGTCAAGTTCAGTTCTGATTTCTACCAGAATCCAGTCTACAATGTCTGGGTTGTTGCTGAAGAAGTTGGAGGCTACTGCCTCATTCCCAGCGTAGTTGTAGGTGCCAAAGTTGTACGGCTGGGTAAACGGCAACCGCTTGGTTTGGTTCAGCGACGTGCTCATTAAACCTGTAGAAGGGTTGTAAGGCCCTTCCAGCAATACTTTCAGGTTTACGGCCAGGCTGGCGCCTACGGTTAAAATTGCCGGGTTGGTAACCACCTGTTGGCTGCAGCCTGTGATCACGCAACGGTATGAGTAGTTGTTCTCTGCGTAGGTGATCTTGCTCAGCTTAAGGGAGTTGGTAGTAGCCCCTGAATAAATGCCGCCATTCTGGATCGTTACCCAAGAATCATTGCCCGTATTCACCTGCCACTGGTATGTAAGGTTGTACCCATTGGCAGAGACAGTGAAAGTGGCATTGCTGTTCATGGTGTTGGTAACCAGGGAAGCCGGTTGCGTAACAATAGACGGAGTGGCGTTTACCGTGAGGAGGGCCGCGGCAGAAGTCACGGTTGTGCCGCTCCCGGTCACAACACAACGGTACTGGTACCCATTAGAAACGGCCTCCACATTGGTCAGGGTGAGGGTGGCTAGGGTGGCTCCGCTCACTGCTTCCCAGGATGTTCCTTTGTTGACCTCCCACTGATAAGTGACTCCGGAGCCGCTGGCAGTCACGGTGAAGGAGGCATTCAACCCGGCGCAGATGGTAACTGCCTGTGGCTGGCCTGTGATCACGGGTGGGGTAGAGGTAGTGACGGCAAGGGTACCGCAGGTATTGTCTGCCTGCACTTTTACTTCACCGTTCTGGGTGCCTACCTTTACCGTGATGCTGGTGGTTCCAGCCCCTTTGGTAATGGTCCAGCCGGCAGGTACCGTCCAGGTATAGCTGCTGGCGCCAGAAATGGCGGCAGTAGAGTAAGTAACGGTAGAACCCGGGGTAACAGCAGCCGGACCAGTCACAGTGGTGGTGTAGTTACAGCAGAGGGCGGCAGCCGTGTAGTTGCCGCAGTTGGTGACAGTGGCCGCCACGGTGGCGCCGTTGCGCGAAGGCTCATCTACTATTTTACCGGCAGAGACGGCAGAAGGATCATACACGCACTGGCTGCCTTCAATTCTGGCCTGGTCAGAGTTCATGGAGTACCCTTCAATCTTGGTTTTGCCTGAACCGGTGTAAACCGCCTGAGACATGTTGGTAAAGTCTCTCTTCACCTGCACATTCCCGTTGTTGGTCAACGTGGTGCCGGAATTGACATTTAACAGGTTGCCGTTAATAAAGAGCGAACCAGTGTTCTGGAATTTGGCTCCGGCCGTCAGGTTGAAGTTACCCGCCACTTTGATAAAGCCTTTGTTGGTAACAGAAGAAACGCTGTTTCTCACCTCAAACACCTGTCCTGAGGTAGACTGCTCCAGATAGGCACAAGACTCATTCACTATGATTCCCTGGTTTACCAGGAACTCCACCGTGCTGATGTATTCGCCTTTGTTGTACAGGGAGGAGGTGTTGTTGAAGTAGGTTTTGCTGGTTTTGAAGTAGCCGTGGTTGGTCAGGTTATTGAAGGCGCTGCTGGAAGGGCCGCTGGCCAGGTTGGTAGTACCTTTCACTTCTGTGCGGCCGTAGTTGTAGAACAGACCGCTGTTGATGTTCAACGCGTCAGTTGCCGTAGAGTTAATGGTCAGGCTGCCGCTGTTGGTGATGGTAGAGCCAACGTTGATATGGACGCCGTTAAAACTAACAGTAGCCTTCTCAGCATTTTTAAACGTGATGTTCTTCAGCACAATAGAGGGGGTGATGGTCAACTCCCCGTTGTTCAGAATAGAGCCTTTGCCCAGTTCCTGAATGCTGGAGATGGTGGCAGAACCGTTGTTGAGGAAGAAGGCAGAATCATTCCTGTTCACCCCAAAGGTAAAGTTATTGCTGAGGGAGAGGGTACCGTGGTTGGTCAGCTTTGAATTGTTGTTCAGGATAGTCAGCCTGCCAGAACCGGAAAGTGATGCCCCATCCTCAATGACAATCTCGCGGGCAACAGAAGTGTTGTTGGCTTGGTTGCCCAGGGCAAAGTCAATGTTCAACGTCACATTATGCCCTGCCTTGATCACATACTTTACAATGCTGGGCACTCTGCTGTCACCGTTGTTGTACTCATTGCTGCCGGGGGCATAGGTCTCACCCCAGGTAGCGGTGCTGTTAAAATTCCCAGATTGTTTTGAAGTATAGGTTACTTGGGCAAAAGATGGGGAAACAAGAAAAAAGCTGCCTACGAGCAAAAGCAGGAACAAGTGTGATTTCTTGGTGTACCCTCTGAAACGAGGCATAAAAGTTCCCTCAACAAATGAAGTGCGAAGGCGGGTAAGCTGTTTTGGATAACCCAAAAATGCAAACTTGTGCATATTTCTTTCCATTGTAATCAGGAAAAATGTGATAATCAAAGGTACTCTTTGCTTTTCCTTAGGCCAAGGGGGTGGTGGCACGCAGGAGGTCAATTTCGATAAACAGTGTGATCCGGGGGGTGAACCTGCTGATATCGACGGTGAATATTCTAATTATTTCTAAGCTAATTTCTGTTTTATCCTGATTTTCAGGTAGCAGAACCTAACTTCCTCATAATTACGTTGCAAAAATAGAGTTTAATTTTGTGTCCTGCTAATAAAAAATCAGAAAAAAATAAGTTTAAAGAATGATTTATGTCATTTTCTAAAGTCTTTTTTGAACGGGCATACCAGCTGAATGATATGGTTTTAAAGAAATTGTGCTATAGATAAGGTTGGCTGAGAGGTTATAACCTGTTATGAATGAGAAGGGTTATCTGAGGTGAGTTAAGGGAGTTGTTTTAAAAAGGCGTTTTTACTTCAGCATAAGAAAACGTTAGGCCTCTCCCGCCCCCAATCAAAACAGGTGCTTAATTTTTCACCACTCTCAGGGTCATGGATTGTTGTCCCTGGCTTACCTTTAAGATATAGATACCAGGCTTCAGGTTGCCTGTCTCTGTAAACCGGAAGCTGTTGGTGCCAGCGGCGGCCGACTGGTTGGCAGCAACTTTTCCGGTCAGGTCAAACAGGGTGAGGGTGGTGGCCGTCTCAGTGCCAGAGGTGAAGTGAACGGTCAACTCCCCCTGAAAAGGATTAGGGTAAACAGACTCTACTGCCAAAACTGGCGCGACAGTGGCTGGTTTAAGGGCAACAGAGATGGCCTTAGAGTATTCATAGGCGCCGTCTAGGTCCACCTGCTTTAATCTGTAGTAGACGGTTCCTTTGGCCGGAGCGGCATCTGTTGTCAGGTAGTTCTGCACGGTGTTGGTGGTTCCATTGCCGGAGACCGTTTGTACCGGCTCAAAATTTACCGCATCATAGCTACGCTCCAGAATGAATTCTTTATTGTCTCTCTCTGAAGCGGTGGCCCAGGCCAGATTCACCACATTCGCTTTGGTGGTAGCCGTAAATGAAGTCAAGGTTACCGGCAAAGCTCCGTCAGAAAGTTCATAACCCGCCACGGCCAAAGATCCAAAGCTGTAGGTTCCCTGTCTCACCTGCATTTCACCAGTCTTAGCCGTACAGATACAGGTAACGGTGTTGGTTCCCTGTCCGCTTACAATCACCCAACCCTCGGGGGCGGTCCAGATATAAGGGGCATTCAGTTGATTGGCTGGCACCGAGTAAGTAACCCTGGTATTGGCTTCTACCATGGCTGGACCTGCAATCACCAGTTTTGCCGGCTCGCAAGTTTGGGCTCTGAAAGAAACTGTACCCACAGAACCAGAGGCTTTGGCCTCTACTCTGATGGTAGAGAGTTTGGCAAACTCGGCGGCCGTCAAGGTGTAAGAGAAGTGGTCAACGGCTCCGTTCTTGAAGCCTTCAGCGCTGGTGGCCTCAAACTTTAAAGAGTAGAAAGGGTTGTTGGTGCCATTTTCATAAGAATAGGTGAACCTGGTGTTGGTGTTCCTGGCGTTGGTTGCTTTAGCGCCCGCAGGCAGCTCAAAGGCCACATGGCTCAAGGCGTTTCCGCAGTTGGTCTTAACTGAAAAAGAAAGGGTGACGGTATGGTTGCTATTGCGGGTAAAGCTGGTGTAGGTAACGTCAAAGCACTCATCAGAAGCTTTACAGCCAAGCGAAGTGGTTTGAGCCTGAACTGCAGAAAAAGTGAGGAAGAGTAATAAGAAGTAGATTGAAATTGAATAATGCAAAGCTTGAATTGGGTTACTTCTTTTCTGAGGGAAAGAGTATTCTGGAAATTGTTTCATGACTAGGGGTGAAATTGTCACTTTCTTTGTTGTTGTATGATGATGCAAAGGTAAGTGGACCAGGAGGGGCAGGGGGAAACATTCGATCAACCCCTGTATTTCTGGGATAAAGGCAGGAAAACCGTTGAACTGTTCCAGGTTTCAACGGTGAATGGCCGCTTTTGCTCGGTCAATGAAGTGCTTCTGCGCGTTCTTCCGGTGAATACATCTACAGCGGCTAGCCAGAAAGTGGTCTGTAAGAAAGGAAAGGGTAGCCACTGCAGGATTTTTACGCTTTGATTCCCGAACATCGAAAGAGGGGGCTGCAGCTTGCTTCCGCCTCTGGTGGGGCAGCATCCTGTTTTCAGGACAGCTTCAGGAAAACAATCCGGAAACGGAACCTATGAATAGAGTGGGTTACCATTTGGTGTTACCGTAGAAAAGTGCCAGAGAAAGGTTCTGCTGTAGCAATTTTAGAGCAGTGTGGTACCCCTCCGGGACGGGAAACGTGGGTTTTTATGGCGTTTGGCAGCGGTACAGCTTCTTACCCCATGCTCTTAGCGGCATCTCCTACTACCAAGGAACTGCTGAAAATACCTGGTGCTTCTGTTGCAGTCTCTAGCTTATGCCGTGAGGGGCCAGAACCCCCTCTTCTACTTACAAGCAGCGATCTCCTAATGGGAGTGTGGCTAACTTAGATTTCCGTTTTTGGCCTGATTTTCAGAAAACAGGCTAAAAACAAAAGACACACTCGTTTTGCTGCACATTTTAAGAAAAGGCAGTTATGGAATGGCCTTTAGGGACCTGTTCCTGCCTTTGGGTTTTCTTACAGGAAACAGGTAAGCTGTTTGGAGTTTTTAATTCTGGTCATAGCGCCCTTGTCTGCTTGCTCCTGCACGCATGGCTGGTCTTTTATTGGTGGTGCCTTGTTCTGCCTAGGCTACGCCGAAGGCAATTCAGAAAACCTGTTTTTGGTTTGTTTTTCAGAAAACAGGCCAAAAACGGAAGGGCAGGAAAGGAAGCTCAGCCATGTGTGCGGACACAAACGGACGCGTGCGCCCAAAAAGTGCGTTTGTGACCTGTTTTTGTTAAAAGAGGTCAAAAACAAGTAGGAAACACAGCTTGTTTGAAGCAGTGTTCTGCTATTCAGAAATATACAGTTTGACCTTGTTCACCGACTCTAAGGTAAAGCCGGAGGAGGATCTGAATCTGTTCTTGTCAAGCTCGTTCACCAGCCCGTCCCCGTTGTAGTCCATGAGCCAAAGGCCCCCTGGTTGGGCGGGAGGAGTTTTGGTTTGTTTTTATGGAAAGAGGTGTAAAACATTGGAGGCACAAGCGGACGCTTGCGCCATAGTTTTTTATATTATGAAGCAGTTTAGAGTTTTTGTAACTGCCAGGCAAAGGCTACCGGATAAGTTTTTTCATATACCAGTGGTTTCTGTTTTCGGGCTGTTTTCTGAAAAACAGCCCGAAAACAGAAATAAAACTCTCTGCAAAACATCTTTCTGTCAAAACTCTAAACAGCTTCTTATAATATTACCTCAGTAACTTTAGTAAAAGTGTTTTGCACCTGGCGCAAGCATCCGCTTGTGCCTGGTCTTTACGATTTTACTCAATAAGGAGTACGTTTAATAATCCTTTGCCGCCGGCATAATCCCGGGCACTGCTGTACAAGTAATTCTCTGGTTGATCAACAAAACCAGCTTCCACCGGATTGGTGTGCACGTATTCCAGCTTCTGCTGCAACAGGAAGTTACTGTTCAGCACCAGCGGGTGGTTGTGCTGTTGCCAGAACTGGAACCCGTTGTTGTTGCCATTGCGCCCGCCTGCGCGCTCCATCATCCAGAGCATCCATTCTTTCCGGCTTTCCTGCGGATGCTCTGTGACGGCTTTTCTGAGTTGGGAGGACGTAAAACTTTTAAAGTCCCGCAGAATATCAGCCATCGGGGCACCATGCGTTCCAATAATTAGGTGCACGTGGCTGGTCATGAGGCAGTAGGCATACACCTCCAGCCCTTTCTTTTCCTGGCAGAACGTGAGACTGTCCAGCAGGACTTGCCGGTATTCATCCCGTATAAACACATCAATCCAATGCACCACGGCAAAGCTCACAAAATACAGCTTGTCCTGGTCTCTGAACTTATACTTCCGGCTCATGCCATTTTGTACGGCAATTATAGCAGAGAAGATAATCTCACCTACTCCAAAAGAAGTGTTCTATAACTAAAACATGGCGCAAGCGTCCGCTTGTGTCTGCACGCATTGCAAGGTTTTATTTCCTGTCTAAGTTTTTATGCTACGCTAAAAGCTGTAGCGTTAAAAGCATTTCCGGCTTGTTTTGGCAAAATCAGGTCAAAAACGGAAGGTCAGGGAAAGAGGCTCAGGAATACGTGGGGACACAAGCGGACGCTTGCGCCATAAGGTGGGCGTATTGTGCCTGATTAGGTAATAATTAAAATGAAAGCACCTTGAAAATCTTTATATGGGTGCCATTATTTTTATTATTTATCTCCTAGTTCTTTTATAGTATTTGTTTTTTCTAAAGTGTCTGTACTTTCTATTTTAACTAATGATTCTGCTGCAAAAGGAAGAACATCCGCTTTGGTATTATTATGAACTACAGAGTTCTCTTCCGGAAAGAGTTTTTCAAGCAACTTTTGCATTTTATGCTTGTACTGATCGTATTCTATTGATTTTATAATCCAATTTTCCATATTGTCGTCACCAATATGAGAAATAGTATTTTTATTTCGTCTGTCATAAAATGCCATAATAAACTGCACATCCTCATGAAGAAGTTTAGATTCTAGACAATTAATTACGTTCTCTCTATTGTATTTCTTATGACTTGCTTTGTTAGGACTGTCATCTTTTAGATAGCAGTAATGTTGAAAGCAGTTTAATAGGTGGTTCAGAGCTAGAGTAAAATCATTTCGTTTTTCAGCAAAAACAATCTTAATAATTTGTTGCATGAGTGTATCATGTTCAAGTAGAGAAGTGTCGCTGAACCACATTGTTTTGTCTTTAAAATCTGGGACAGGAAAAATCATTCTTCTAATTAAAGTGTAGTAAGGAGATGATTCGTCTTTCTTGTTATCAATTTTATTAATTATATCTTGATCTGTATTGTCGTAAATAAGATACTTTTCAAGAAGATACAAAAATTGGGATTGAGGAATTTTCGATTCAAAATTTTTGATTAAGTACTTTTTAAGTAAACTTTTACCTTCTTTTGAGTGTGTGGAAAGGAAAAGTAAAGATTTTATACTGTAAAGAGTTAGAATAGGGTTCCAGTCTTTAAAGGCTTCATCTAACTTTGTTATGGCATCTTTACTATTAATATACTTCTTTACTGCTGTTATAAAGCATTCTTTTAAAATATCGTCTCTTTCTTGCTTTTTATTTAGTGGCCCTGTACTTCTGTATTCAGCTTTAAGTTCCTCAATTACTTCAATAATCTCTTCCAGCTTTTCCTTAGGTTTCTGAGGGTCTTTCTTAAATTCTTTACTTGAAAAACTAATGAATTTTCTGATTTTAAGAAATTCAGCTGCAGTAGGTTTGTTTTCTATTATAAAATGTTTTGATTTTAATGGATTTATTTTTAGTTGCAGGTCGAGCATTAAATGGTCAGAAATCTTGTGTCCAATTTCTTGTATCTGATCACCAATTTCTTCATTGCTGCATTTGGAATCTTTTTTATATAAAATTATAAAATCATCAACATATCTAAAATAAGATAGATTTAAGTTGTTTTTAAAGTTGATGTCTTTTATGAAGTTATCAAGTTCTAATAAGTAGATATAACTGATAAAATTTGAAATTAAATTTTGATTAGAAAGTGGTAAGCCATATTCCTTATTTAGAATAAAGTTTAAAAGTTTCTTTATTGTGTCATGAGTATGTGTGTCAAAGTTAAGTCTTACTACTTCAGAAGGAAGTGCATACTTTTCTATTTTGTTTATAAGTAAATCATGATTTATTGTACTGTAGAAGTCTTGTATATCTAATTTAATTGCTATAACTTTCTGATTAGAGAAGTTGTCAGTACTGTCTTCAATGTATTTATTAATTCCAAGAGTAAACTTTTTGTAGTCTTTTTGGTACTTGATTTCAGATCTTTCAGGTTTATTAAAATCAATATTCCCTCCATAATATGTGTTAAAATTCTGTCTAAATTTTTGAAGAGTTTTATATTTAGCTAAAGTTGGTTCAAGTAACTCCTGAATATAAAAGCCTAAGGAATAATAAAGGACTTGAAGATGAAATGAAGTAAAATGAAAATTTCTTACTCCATAATTTCCTTTAGGTATAGTATATTCTTTATTATAAAAAAGATCTAAGTAGTTGTATAATAAGTCTTTTTTAATGTATTTATTATAATAAAGCTCTACGTCAAATCCATCAAGATACTTCTCGTTTCTATAAATTTCTAAATCAATACATCTAAAATTGTAGTCATGCTTTTCATCGATTTGTAATTTAAGAAGTTCATAACCTTTTTTGAAGTGCTCTAGTTTTAGAAAATGACTTAAGTTGAAATTCTTTATACCGTTCATAACTAAATGTTTCTTAAATATAAAAAGATTATATTCTCATTATTTAATTTTTTACAAAGAAAAAGCTAAAAACGGTTAGAATCCGCTCGTTACCTCTTACCCAGCCACTTCCCCTACAAACTCCCATTCCTCCACGCGCTCCTCTTCAAAATAATACACCACGCACGTAATCTTACTGAATACCAGTTCCCGAAACAGCGCCGCATAAGAATTTAAGTTCTCCGCATATTCCTCCTTGGCCGGCGGCAATTTGTAGTCAATGAGCGTCACGTCTCCCGTCTCCCCGAACACAATGCGGTCTGGTTTGTAGCGGTTGGTGCGCACGTCCAGCACTTCGCGCTCGTTCTCCACGGTCACGGCGCGGCTGAAGTAGCGCTGCATCTGCGGGTGGTTTAGCACGTGGTTCACCATCTGGGTGAGGGTAGGTAGTTCGCGCTGGGAGATGATGCCCTGGTGCACCAACTGCCGAAGGGCTTTGGGCGCGTCATCGGCGTAGGTGATGCGGGCGAGGGCGTAGTGCAGCTTCCGGTTCCAGCGGCGGTGCTCCTGCTGGGTCTCAAAATCAAAGACGTTGTTGGCGTGCTGCTTCAGTTTCAGGTTTTGGGCCCAGTCCGCGGAGGTGAATTTGTCCAGCACGTACACGTCTTCAGAAACAGCTTTGTGGCTCACCGCCTGCGGCGCGCCTTTGGCGAGTTGGTAGCAGAATTGACCTTCTTGCCAGAGGGCCTTGCTCTCCAGGTATTTGTGCAGCCAGTAACTCACGTTTTTCTGCGCGCCGCCTTTCCTGAAATCCTGCGCCTTGCCAATGAGGTAGAGGCGGTCCACGGGGCGGGTGAGGGCCACGTACAGCATGTTCAGGCTTTCAATAAAGGTCTTTTCCAGCTTCTGGGCGTATTGGTCGGCTAGGGCAGTTTGCTCCAGCTTTTTGTTCAGGTTCACCACGGCCGTGCGCAGTTTTCCGCCCGCGGCCACACTCTCGGGCAGCGTGCCCCAGAGCAGCGACGAGGTTTGCGGTTCCAGGCTCCAGTCGCAGAAGGGCACAATCACCACGGGGTAGTCCAGCCCCTTGCTTTTATGGATGCTGGTGATGGTGATGGCGTCGCGGTCTTTGGGCGTGTTAATGCTCAGGTTCTCCTTGTGTAAATCCCAGTACTGCAGGAAATTGTTGAGGTTGTTGCTGTATTTGAGCGTGTACTCCAGCACCAGGTCCAGGAACCGGAACAGGTACTCGCACTCGTTGTTCTTGCCCAGCAAATCAAAGACGCGTATCAGCTTCTCGGTGAGTTCATAGATAGAGAGGTTCCCGGCATCGCGGTAGGCCAGATCAAAGCCCTGCTGCTGCAAGAACTGGAAGAATGGATCAATGCTCGGCTCCACGGCCAGCGCGGCAATCTTGCCCGTGGTGGCGCTGTCGGGCAGTTCCTGATGCACCACTTTATAGACCAGATACAAGGCCTGCGACCGCGCCAGGCTGTTGGCGGGCTGGTTCAGAATCCGGAAGAAGGCAATAATCAGGTTAATGACCTCCGCGAACTGCAAAGAAAGCGAATCCTGCGAGATAATGTCGTATTTCTTCTGCTTCAGGAAGTTGGCTACTAGTTTGCTGTTGCGGTTGGTACGGCTAAGAATAGCAATATCACGCGGCGCGTAGCCATCGGCTTGGGCCTGCTGCACCATCTGCAAAACCAGCTGCAAGGTGCTTTCCTGGTAGGAGAGGAGGTCCTCTTCGGCGTAGCCTTCGTAGATTTCCTCAGTTTGGCGGCAGGCATCTAAGTCCACTTTAAAAGGCGGCACCTCGTCCTGCGTGAACAGTACCTGCAGATGGGCTTTGCCCGATTCTTTCCCTGCGGGTGATTCCTGCTGAAACTTGTCGTCATAGATGGCCTGCAACAGCGGGAACTGCGGATTGCTTTGACTGATGAACTCAAACAGCTCATTGTTGAACTGGATGATTTCTGGGGCGCTGCGGTAGTTGGTGTTCAGGTTGTCGGGCGAGAGGGTCCAGCGGAGGGTATCATAGCGCGGGGCCACGTTTTCCTCAAAACGTGAGTTCTGGTACAGGTGGTGCGTCTGGTTGCGGTGCAGGTGCAGAATCTGTTCCATCTCGCCGCCGCGCCAGCCGTAGATGGCCTGTTTGGCATCGCCTACCACCATGTTGAAATTGTCACCGGCCAGAGCATTCTCCACCAGCGGCAACAGGTTATTCCACTGCAGCACCGAGGTATCCTGAAACTCGTCAATCAAGATATGCTGGTACCGCTCCCCCAGCCGCTCATAGATAAACGGAATAGGCTCCTGCAACACAATCTCGGTAATGCGCTTGTTGAACTCCGAGATGTGCACCAGGTTCTTGTCCAGTTTTATTTCCTGAATGCAGCGGTCCAGCTCGCTCAGCACGCTCAGCTTGTACAAGTGCGGCAACATGGCCGAAATGAGGATATGGTTCTGCGTCTCGCGTTCCTTCAGGTCCTCAATGCCTCTATAGTTTTCGGCTAGCCGAGGTTTGATCTGGTCCAAGGCCACCTTGGCCCCGGTGCTGGCTTTGGCGCTGGGCCACTTGTCATCATTCACGGTTTTGGCGGCGTTGCTATTGGCGATGGTGATGTCAAAGCCGCTGTTCCATTTCCGGAAGTAGGAGTAGATGCCGTTCTTGCCGTAAGACATTTCCTCGGGCATAATGCCGTGGCGGTCAATCAGGTCACTGGCCTCCTGCGCCAGCGTCTGTATCTGCTTTTCTACGTTTACTTTCTGGGTGTACAGCTCAGAGCGTATCTTCTTGAAATCTTGCAGGGTAAGCTGCCCAATGTCCAGTAAATGTTCATAGGTCTGCTCGTTCAGAAGATTGCGGGCGAAGTCAGCCAATTCATCGGGCAGCACGTTCCAGCTTTTGCCTTCCTCTGCTTTTTCCAGGGCGTACTGTTGCAGGGTCTCGGCCAGCAGCCGATTCTCTGCCTGGGTGTTCACCTTGTTTAAAAGCAAACTCACGGCGGTACTTAACAGCGTCTGCGCGTCCATGTCCACCTCAAAGTTGTGGGGCAGTTTGAGCTCGGTGGTAAAGGCGCTCACCACCTTGTTCACAAACGAGTCAATGGTGCTCACCGCAAACTCTGAGTAGTGAAACAGCAAATGGTCAAACACGTTGGCGGCCCGCGCCCGCAATCCTTCCTCGGTTAGATCAGGCTGCCCGTACTCTGTCTGTATTTCCTGTAATATGTAAAATAGAAGTTGGTCGCTGTTCCGTTTCTCCTTTTCAGGCAAAGCCGTGTCATTGAAGCCCCGCAAGGCCCCCAGAATGCGCGTCTTCATTTCCTGCGCGGCATCATTGGTGAACGTGATGGCCAGGATGTTTTTGTAATAGGAGGGTTCCTCGCTCTGCAAGGCCAGTTTCAGGTATTCCTTGGTGAGGTGGTAGGTCTTGCCGGAGCCGGCCGAGGAGGAGTATATTTTAAAAGTAGCGGGCATGTTATTAATTCAACCTGAAGGAAAAGAGAGTAATAAGGAATACGTGCTTCCCTAAATCACGAAATTTGGCACTTATAGAGACGGGTTTACCTATGCATTCTTTCTAAGATTGGTGTCTTCTATAATATACAGAGGTCTGTCCAATACATTTTTATTTATCCGGCTAATGTACTCCCCAATAATGCCGGTGGTCAATAACTGTATCCCCCCTATAAACATAGAGCTAATGATCAAAGAGGTCCAGCCAGTGATGGTTCTGTGCAGGATGAAGTAAGAATAGACGGCGTATAAAATAATAAGGAAGGAGACAAAGGAAATGGTCATTCCCAGAGTAGTGACCAGCCGTAGGGGTTTATCTGAGAAGCTGGTGATGCCGTCCATGGCAAACCGGAACATCTTTGACAGCGGGTAACCGGTTTTGCCATATTTTCGCTCGTCCCGGTTGAACGTGACCTGGGTCTGTTTAAACCCCAGCCACGCTATCTGCCCCCGCAAGAACTTGTTTTGCTCGGGCATCTTCCGCAAGTAATCCACTACCTTCCGGTTAATCAGCCTAAAGTCTCCCGTGTCTAGGGGTATGTCAATATTGGTGATGTGATTCAACGTTCTGTAAAACGCTTTTGCTGTTATTTTTTTGAAAAAGCTTTCCCCTTTTCTACTGATTCTTTTGGCATAGACCACATCATACCCCTCCTGGTATTTAGTATAAAGCTCTAGAATCAGTTCTGGCGGGTCCTGCAAATCACCATCAATGATGACCACTACATTACCGTTACAGGCATCAAGACCTGCTGTCACAGCTATCTGGTGACCAAAATTCCTGCTGAAGTTAATGTAGTATGCATTTTCATTAAGTTCACTAAGTTGCTGCAGCACAAGCAGGGAGTTGTCTTTGCTGCCGTCATTTACAAAAATTAGCTCATAGTGGGGGGTGATCCTGGAAACCGTCTTTACCAGGCGGTCATGGAGTTCAGGAAGTATCTGCTCTTCGTTGAAAATTGGGATCACTACTGAGATGTCCATAGAACCGTTAGTGTTTTCTTTGCTGTATTTCATAGGTGACAATGTTGCCAGCCTCCTCCATTCTGGTGGTGTGGTAGTTTTCCTCTATGTGCTGCTGAATGGTTTTTTGGTAGGTGGTAATTTTATCGCCCTCTGCTAAAGAACTCCACTCTTTTAGCCCTGTAGTAACCCCCCTCTCTTTGAGCATATGGATATAAAAATTATTGTGGGGGTTGTAACCTTCAAACACAAAGAAACGATCCTGGGTAGGGTGCTTCCCTTTCACCGCATCTTTCAGGTAATAGCCCATTTCATAGAGTTCCACATCAGAAGACGCTTCTACCGGGTTCATTACCTTGTCTTTCATTCTCTTATAGGGGTTTATAAACAGGAGAAAGAGTAAAAGAAAAGGAAGAGGGTTCCACTGAAAAAGGGACGTTATCAGGGTTGACTTCTTCAAGATGGTAAAGAAACAATAAAGTGTGATGGCAGATAAGAGGGCGTAAAAAGGAAATAGAGGCACATCATACCAGGGTAATTTGGTCTTTCCGGTAGAAATGATCAAAAAGAAGGTGAGTGTTGCCAGAAATGAGAAGGCAGCCATTTTTCTGAAGGGGCCCTCTTTGCTTGCCAAGCCTATGACCACCCCGCACGGGATGAACAGATAGAATTCGGGGAACCTGTAGTTAATCAGATCATCATAATAAAACCAGAACCCACCGGTATGCCCTTCAATGGCTGTCAGGTACCGTCCCCCAAGTTCGTTTTGGTAAACAGCTTCCAGGTACCCCGGGTTGTACACTTCCCTTAGCCCATAATAACCCAACACAGCCAATAGGCAGCCGGTAAGGCCAACGTAAAAATGTTTATTCCTGATCAGGGGAAGAAACTGTTTTGAATAAAATGCATAGATAGCCAGCGCTGGCAGAAAGAGCAGCCCAGACACGCTTTTGGTTAGTACCCCTAGCGCCGTAGCGGCAAAAAACAAATACAGATATTTTGTTTTTTTTGACTCACAATGCAGGAAGAAGAAAAGGTTGCCGGCAGTTGTAAACAGCGTAAGCAGTGCATCATAATCTCCTGTTCTGGTGGCATGGTAATGTACGTATCCCTGCGCGCAGACCAGCAGTAAAACAGCAATGAACCCAAACCAGAAGCTTTTCAGATATCTCTCTGAGAAGAAAAGCAGCAGGACACACGTTAAGAAAGCAGCAATGGCTGAGGGGAGACGTACGGCTAAAACAGAAACCCCAAAAACCTTCATGAAAACAACTTGTAACCAGATCAGGAAGGGGGGTTTGGTGTTCCACATATCTGGCTGCCCTTCAAAATAAGTCACCAAGAAGTTGTGGTTCTTGCTCATCTCATAGGCATTGATCGCTTGTCTTGCTTCGTCCCACACCCGTATGGGCACTGTCTCTAGTTTGCCAAAAAGGGGGAGTAGAATTATTCCAAAGAGCAGGAGGTACCTGGAATAGTGAACGACAGACGTTTTCATTAGGGGCGGGTTTAGGCGGAGGGTCTTTTGTTGAGGGCTAGAAGTATAAAACATCAAATATAAATCTTTCCTCCCTTTGTAGGCTTCCCTTATGGTTGCTGCTGGGGAGATATTGGTCTGGTAAGCTGTATCAAAAACGTGGGGCTGCCACAGAAGCCGTAAAGCAGATTCGCCTGAAGGATATTTAAGGTGAGCATAGGCGGAAAGGCTGATTTAAGTAGTAGCAGGCATAGGAGTGAAATTTGTTTAGAAGTAGGAATTCAACGGTAGCCTATTAGATTTCTGTTTCTGGGCTGTTTTCACGAAAATAGGCAAAAAACAGGAGATGCGATCTTATAAATGAAAGGAGGCCGCTGCTAGCCGGGTGAAGGTCACCAGCCCATTCTTCCATTGCTGAGAACACCCCTCCCGGGAGGGGCGGGGGCTGGTTCTATATGTCCGCTCCCCAGTACCGTCTGCGCCTGCTCCATAGTCCCCGCAGCGTCTGGAAGAAAAGTGGGGGCTGCGCCACCTGCTATGCGGGCTTCTACTCCCCATCCTGTTTTCGGGCTGTTTTCCCAAAAACAGCCCGAAAACAGGATGGGGAGACTACGGCAAAAATCATAAGAAGAGTTCCCCCTATCATTCTGCCTGCGGATTACATGAAAACCCCTATTTTTACGTTTGGTATAGGGGCGGACGGATTTCCTGCTGTCCTGCTTGTAGAAAGTACCACTACCTCCGGTTCCGGTTTCCCCCATGCTGAAATGTTGTTTCCTGTTTTTCCTGGCTTACCTGCTCAGTGGCCCTGCCTGGGCGCAACTCAACGTGGTAAAGGGGCAGGTAACCGATTCAACAGGGGCAGGGGTAGAGGCGGCCACCATTAGCCTGCTTTCGGCGCGGGATACGCTCACCGCGCTCAGTAACAGCAAAGGCCATTTCCTTTTCAGGAATGTCAAATCCCGGGAGTTCTCCCTCCACGTTTACACCCTGGAGTACGAAGCGGTGCACCAAACCCTTTCCTTGCAGGAGGGGCAAACGGTGCTGGACCTTCCCGCCATAAAGCTGCAGGTGAAAAACCACGTGCTGCAGGAGGTGGTGATTCGGCGGCCGCCGCCCGTGCTGGTCAAAACCGATACCGTGGAATTTGATGTGGCCCAGTTTGAGACAGATCCCAATGCGACAGTAGATGAGGTGGTGAAAAAGCTCCCGGGGCTGGAGGTGGATGCAGACGGCCGCCTCACCACTGAAGGCCAGGAAATCACTGAATTGCGCATGAACGGGAAAGTCTTCACGGGGGCAGACCTGCAGACTGCCCTCAGCCTGCTGCCCGCTGAGCTGATCCAGAAAATACAGGTAGTAGATGACTATGGCGAAATGGCCAGGCTCAGCGGGGTGAAAACCGGTACGGCGCGCAAAGTGCTGAACCTGCAGGTTGACCCGGAGAAAAACAAGTTCTTTTCCAACAACGGCTCTGCCGGTATGGCCAGCACCGGCCGGTTCAATGCTTCGTTTAATGCCAACTACATGAACAATGACCGGCAGCTGACCGTGCTGGGGGCGTTGCAGAACAGCGGCGGGGAAGGGGCCGGCAGTTCTACCAGCCGTACCGGTGGGCTCAATTTCAGAGAGGAGGTAGGCAAAAAGCTGCAGGTGTCAGGCGGGTTCAACTACAGTGACCACCAGAACCACCACCTGGGCGAAACCGTGCGGCAGAGTTTCTACGAACGGCAGGTGGTGGTGCAGACCAACCAGAACGCCTATGAAAGCGAAAGCAAAACTTTGAGCAGTAACCTGAGCCTGGAGTACCGGCCCAATGACCGTAATTTTCTCCGGATTTCCCCCAACTTCTCTTTCAACAGCAGCCAGACATCCAGTGAAAGCAAATACCGCATTCAGCAAGATTCCCTGCCAAAAGGGCAGGAGGAGCTGGTGCTGGAGCAGCTCCCTGAAAAGGAGAAAGGGAATATTCTCTCCGGCAGTACGTCTTCTGCCCCCACAGTAGGCGTAGAAATGACCTGGAACCACCGGTTTGAGAAAAAGGGCCGCACCTTTACCGTCAATGCCAGTTACAACGGCTCCAGCAGTGAAGATGAACAGGTGAACCAGACGGCGCTGCAGCTGTTCCAGAAAGACCAGGTGAAAGATTCCCTGCAGCACCGCCTGCTGCAAAACCAAACCAGAAACAGGGGGTGGGGGGCCTCCGCTTTTTACGTGGAGCCTTTGAGTGAACACTCTAGCCTGGCCGTGAACTGGAGCTACAGCCATGCCCGCAACCGCAACAACCGTGAAACCCGTGAGATTCTGGATGGGAAGGAACCGTTTATTGTAGATTCCCTCACCAACCTGTACACCTCCCTGGCCATCACCCAGCAGATAGGCTTGTTTTTCAACAGCAAGTTCAAAAAGGGGACGTATGTGGTGGGTATTAATGCCGCGCCCACTGTGTTGGAGAACCACACAGAAGGCGTGAAGACGGCCACCAACCGCCGCCGCAGCCTGAACGGCAGCGGCTCGCTGCAGGTGAATTACCCCGTTTCAGAGTCGGCGGCTTTCAACCTGAACTACCAGGCCAACGCCCAGCAGCCGTCTGTGGAGCAGTTGCAGCCCATTCCAGATGTGACTGACCCTAAATACATCATCATTGGCAACCCTAACCTGCAGCCATCTATCCAGCACGGGTTGAACCTGAACTACCGCCACTCTGACCGAACCTCCAACTCCTTCTGGGCCGTGAATTTCTCCGGGGGTTTTACCCAGAACAAGATTGTGCAGAACACCCTTCTGCTGGAAGAGGAGGGAAGCCTCCGGCAGCAGACCCGCTACCTGAACTCCAATGGTGACTATAACCTGGCGGGTGGCTACTCGTATTCCAGGCCGTTTGCAGAACGCAAGTACACCCTCAGCCTGAACGGCAGGGTTCAGTTTGGGAACAATGTGAGCTACAGCAACAACCAGGAAAACCGGCGGCAGAACTGGGGCTGGAGCCAGGGCCTGCAGATGCGGGTAGCCCCGGTGAAATGGACCGAAGTCAACACCCGCGTCAATTACTCCTACCAGAAAGATTTTTACCAGCTCACCCAGGGCGTAGGGTCGTCTGTGTCTTCCTGGCGGCTGAGTTTAGACGGCAGAGCCTATCTCTGGGACAGGGCCGTGACCCTTTCCACTAATGTGAACAAGAGCTTTGACCAAGGGTATGCGCGCTCGTTCCGCACCAACCCCCTGATCATCAATGCCGCCCTTACCGGGCGTTTCCTGAAAAAGAAAACCGCCTCTGTAAGCCTGCAGGCCTTTGACCTTTTAAATGAAAACAACAACGTGAGCCGTACCGCCAACGGGAACACCATCATAGACAACCGCACCAAACGCATCTCCCGCTATTACCAGCTCACCCTGCAAATGAAACTGCTGACCTTCGCCAAAGGCGGAAAGCAGGAGAAAAAGTAAAATCTGTTTTCGGCCTGTTTTCAGAAAAATAGGCCGAAAACAGGAGAGAACCTTTGCTTTCAGAGGTTTAGGTGTGTTGTTAGGACCTGCAGGCGTATGGCATATGGCCGTACACCTGTCATGCGTGGAGTTTCAGGTGTATAACCTTCCTTATGGGCTTTTCACGGTTCCTCTATTGCTCAGTTGTCTTAGCTGTTCGGGATTGGCAGGTCCTAACTTGACACCTGCGGATTTGAAAACCGCAGCGCTTACACATCAAAATGCCGCAACGGAGATTGCAAATACCCTCTTTTCCTGCTTCCGGATTGCAAATCCGGAAGAGCGCTGCTGTTCGTAAATCTTACGAACAATAATCAGGCATGCGTGGACCGGCAGGTGTAAACATCCCCCTTCGCCCCCTTCAAAGGGGGAGTAGCAGAAAGGAGTCCTGAGTCTAGAGTTCTGAGTCATTTATTCCGCTATGGCAATCCAGCACGGGTAAACCAGCACTGCGCATGGTCGCTGCCCGGCAGCGAGGGCAGTCAGAGACTACCCATCATCACCAGGCACGAGTCTGGAGACTCGCGCCTGCGGGACCTGCTGCAGCTGCTATAGCTGCCACTATCAGTCAACCACAGCCAATCCACCACCCATGCCTCCGACGGATGTGCGCAGCACGGGCTCGTCTCAGGCTAGCGGATCTGCAACCGTTACCTACAAAAGCAGACAAAGCAAGAGAAGCTGATCAGGGAAGGAACAGAACCCAGTCGTGGGGATGAGCGCCTCTGGTTCTCGGTGCTGCTTTAGCAGCAAAACCGAAGGTTTAGAGAAGCAGCAGTGCGAATCGCCAGGACGGGGCCCCGCGGCCGTGAGCGCAGCGGAAACCATGAAACAGAAAAGTGATTTCGCACCGGAGCAAACGGCAAAGCCTAGGGAACAGCAAACTACACATACCCGCAGCAGCAGCAGCAGCAGCAGCAGCAAAGAAATCATAAAGAACAACTGATCCCAACTCCATTCCTTATAACAGCTCTCCCAATTAACCCCTCTTCCTCCTTAAAAAGCCCCCGCTAGGAAAAATCAGTAATTCTCCGTACCTTTGCCCCACAATACACGCCGAGACTTCGTTGGTCTCATTTTTTGGCATTAAGGCACTTCTCAAGCAAACCTCTGTGCGGCTTTCTCCGCAACGAAATCTTGATAAATGACGAATACCCTAGGGCAGGTGTATTGTCTTTATATATCATACTTATCATAATTGATGGAAAGAATTAAATTCCAGGAGCTTCCGTTGTCGGAAGAAATCCAGCGCGCTATCGTGGACTTAGGCTACGAAGAGGCTTCTCCTATCCAGACTGCCGCCATTCCTGTTTTACTGGAAGGCCACGACGTTATCGGGCAAGCCCAAACCGGTACCGGCAAAACTGCCGCTTTTGCAATCCCTACTATTGAAGGCATTGACTCTAACAACCGCGAGGTGCAGGCGTTGATCCTGTGCCCAACCCGTGAGTTGGCCATTCAGGTGTCAGAAGAGATTCAGAAACTTACAAAATACAAAAAAGGCATCAGCGTAGTGCCTATCTATGGTGGTCAGCCCTATGAGCGCCAGTTACGCGCCCTTAAACAGGGGGTACAGATTGTGATCGGGACCCCCGGCCGCGTCATGGACCACATTGAAAGAGGAACCCTCCGTCTGGAAACCACCAAAACCATCATCTTAGATGAGGCCGATGAAATGTTGGACATGGGTTTCAGGGAAGACATTGAGTTTGTTCTGACCAAAATGCCAGAAGACCGCCAGACGGTATTCTTCTCGGCTACCATGAGCAAGCCTATCATGGAGCTCACGCGCAAGTACCAGACCAATCCGGAGATTGTGAAGGTGACCCAGCAGCAGCTCACCGTGACCAACATTGAGCAGATCTACTTTGAAGTACGCAGCAGCGGCAAGATGGAAGTGACCACGCGCCTCATTGACATGTACAACTTTAAAGTGGTGATCATCTTCTGTAACACCAAACGCATGGTAGACGAGCTGGTGAGCAACCTCCAGGCCCGCGGCTACTTTGCAGATGGTCTGCACGGTGACCTGAACCAGAACCAGCGGAACAACGTGATGAACAAGTTCAAAGCCGGTACCCTGGAGATTCTGGTGGCCACCGACGTGGCCGCCCGTGGGATTGACGTGGACAACGTGGAGGCCGTGATCAACTATGACCTTCCGCAGGACGAGGAAAACTACGTGCACCGCATTGGCCGTACCGGCCGTGCCGGTAAATCTGGGAAAGCCTTCTCGTTTGTGGCGGGTAGAGACCTGTACAAACTGCGGGACATTGAGCGCTTCACCAAGGCTAAAATCGTTCGTCAGAACGTGCCAACCTATGAAGACGTAGCCGAAGTGCGTACCACCCTGGTATTAGACCAGGTGAAAGAAGTGATCCAGAAAGGCGGCTTGTCTAAGCATATCTTAAAGATTGAGCGTCTGGTAGACCAGGATCTTACCACCATGGACATTGCCGCGGCGCTGCTGAAGCTGGTCATGAAAGACACCAAAAACAAGGAGAAGAGCGCCGAAGCCAGCGAAGGCAAAGGGGGCCCTAAACCTGGCTTTGACCGTCTGTTCGTGACCCTGGGCAAGAAAGACCGGCTGCATCCCAAAGACCTGGTAGACATCCTCACTGACAACACCAGCATACCGGGTGGTAAAGTTGGAGACATTGACCTGTATGACCGTTTCAGCTTTGTAGAAGTACCTACTGAGTACACCGCTGAAATCCTGAACCGCCTGGCCGTAACTGAAATCAACGGGATGACCGTGAAATTCCAGAAAGCTGAGAAGAAAAACATGGACCCTGCTGAAGGTGGCCGTGAGCTGCAGGAGTTGGAAGACCGCCCAAGAAAGAAATTCTATGACGGTCCGTTCAACAACCGCGGCGGCGGAGACCGTGGTGGCGACAGAGGCGGAAGTCGTGGCGGCTATGGCGGTGGCGACAGAGGCGGCCGGTCCTACGGAGACCGTGACCGGGGCGGCGACCGCGGAGGCAGAAGCTTCGGCGGTGGTGGCGGACGCGACCGTGACCGCAACAGCGGCGGCGGCGGGTTCCGGGAACGCAAAAGAAGAGACTTCTAAAAAAACTTAAATATTTTCTCAGAAACTATAACCCTGGCAAAATTCCTCCCGTATAACTGAGGGACAGAGCTTAAAAGTTAATAAAGGGTTTAGTATCTGTTTTAAAATAAACGCAGCACTCAGAATGCTGCGTTTATTTTTTTATACCTACCCCAACTGGTTTTGCTGAGTTTTTAGAAAAACAGGCGGAAAACGGGAAGATCTATTTTAGATTGGAATCTAATTCAAAAGTTTTCAGGATAGGTAGTTTGCTGCTGCAGCGTAGGAATGCGTGTTTCGCTTTTCCCTTGGCGAGGATGGTTGGCGACTGTATGCCTAAGTGATTAACTCTTTTCAAAGACCCTGTTGCTGCTGCTGGAATACATGGTCTGCTGTTCCCTTGGCTCTCTCGTTTGCTCCGGTGCGAAATCCCATTGCTGTTGCATTGCCTCCGGTAAGCGCTCACGGCCGCGGGGCCCCGTCCTGGCGGGGAGCACTGCTGTTAAAACTAGGCCCTCCGGCCTTGCCGCTGGTGCGGCACCGTATTAACAGAGGCGCTCCCCGCCAGGACTGGTTTCGGTTCCTTTCCTGATCAGCTTCACTTGTTATGTCTGCCTCTGCAGGTAACCACTGCTGTTCCGCTAGCCTGAGACGAGCCCGTGCTGCGCATATCAGCCAGGGGCAGAAGTGCTAATTAAACCATGTGCCACTAGCAGAAGTGTTGATTGTTCATTGCTGCTTGTTGGTTACTTATTGCTGCTTGTTTGTCACAATCTCTGGTTCAAGTTTCCAACTTGGACCTACAATGGCGGAAGCTTTCAGCTTCCATGAGGCGGCAGCCTCACATAACTTCTGCCCTTTATGGCTCCTCTCTGGCGCTTAAGTTACTTCCGTGCCTTCTAACCATTGCCGATACTCTTCTTTATTGGAGAGCTGATCAACTTTAAAAGAAGATCTGATACCACAAGGCAGATCCATCGCAGAATAGTTTTTTGGATTGCTCCAAAATGTTTCTGTTTTCGGGCTGTTTTTCTAAAAACAGGCCGAAAACAGAAAATATAACTTTATAGTCCGGCTATGGCTTTGCCGGCCAGGTAGCCGCCGGTCCAGGCGGCCTGGAAGTTGAAGCCGCCGGTGATGCCGTCTATGTCCAGAACCTCGCCCGCAAAATACAATCCAGGAATTTTGCGGCTTTCCATGGTATCCAGGTTGATCTCTGGTAAGGCAATTCCGCCGCAGGTGACAAACTCTTCTTTGAAGGTGGTTTTCCCTTGCACCTCAAACGGGGTCCTGATGAGCAGTTCAATGAGTTTGTTCTGCGCTTTGCCGGGCAGTTCAGCCCACTTTACGTCTGCCGGCACCTCGGCCAGTTCACAGAGGCGCTGCCAGAGACGGTTAGGCAACCCGAAAAGAGCGTTGGTAAGCACCGTTTTGCGGGGAGAAGACTGCCGCATGTCAAGCAGTTGCTGGCGCACCTGTTCCTCCGGAACCTCTGGTACCCAGTTCACCAGCGCGGTGCCGGTATACTGCTGCCCGTGCAGAAGACGCGCCCCCCACGCCGAAAACCGGAGAACCGCCGGTCCGCTCAGGCCCCAGTGCGTGATGAGGAGCGGCCCCTCTGTTTCCAGTTTTTGACCCGTGAGTTTTACTTTCGCCTTCGGCACAGAGACGCCCTGCAGGTCTTTGAACGGGGAGGAGGGTACGTTGAGCGTGAACAGCGAAGGAACCGGCTTCTCAACGGTGTGCCCCAGGTCCGCCAGCCACTGGTACTGCTCCGTTTTCTGGTTTCCGCCGGTGGCGATGAGGACTTTTTCTGCAGCCAGTGTGTCGCCTGAGCTAAGGTGCAAGGCAAAGGCATGGGGGCCGCTAGGGGTAATCTGTTGCACCCCCACACCGGTTCTAATCAGCACCCCGGCGGCACGCGCGGCCTGTAACAGACACTCCACTATGGTTTCTGAGGTGTTAGACACCGGAAACATGCGGCCGTCTGGCTCTGTTTTCAGCTTTACCCCCCTTTTCTCAAACCAGGCCACCGTGTCTTGCGCCCCAAAGTGGGGAAGCATGCGCTTGAGCGCCTTGTGCCCCCGCGGATAGTGCTGAGCAAAGGGGCCGGCCTGAAAGCAGGCGTGGGTCACGTTGCAACGGCCGCCGCCAGACACGCGTACCTTAGACAGCAGCTTGGTGGTCTTCTCCAGCAGGATGACCTGCACGGAAGGGTTGGCCTCAGCGCAGGTAATAGCCCCGAAGAATCCGGCGGCACCGCCCCCTATCACTACTACTGTTCCCGGCATCTGTTTTCGACTTGTTTTTACAAAAATAGGCAAAAAACAGATGCCGCTTTTTCTGGGCAGCATGCTCCTGCTCCAGGTCAGGTTTTCACGTTAACCACTCAGATTAATAGTAGCAGGAAGAGCCGGAGAGCTTTCAAAACGCTGGCTAACCTTAAGCCAGAAGTGAAATCTTACAATCCGCCGTGGGCGGAAGATATTTTCAGTACTTAGCGCTAGCTAAAAATCAGTAGATGCCAGACAGGCTACCGGATCAGGGAAACGGAAACGGTAGGCAAGATCAGCGGTGATTTTGTTGCTGTTTATCAGTTTGAAACGTGGGGCCGTAGTAGCCGCAAAGGCAGGGGGCGTCAAAGCTAACGCAGCGGCGGCAGCGGTGTAGAACTCCTGCCGGGTGGGGTGCAGCGGGGCGCAGGCATTGTACGTTTCGCCCCACTTTTCCTGCGCCAGCACCTCGGTCAGCAGCTGCACACAGTCGGTGAGGTGGATCATGTTGACCGGGCCCTCGGGCTGCGGAACGTCTTTTTTGCCCGCCAGCCACCGGCCGGGGTGCCGCTGCCTGCCCATCAGCCCGCCAAACCGCACCACCGTGGTCGTTATTCCTTGCATGTGCTGCACCAGGTACTCGCACCGCAGCAGAAGGGAGGCAGCCGCAGGCGAAGCGACGGCGTCTGACTCTATCACTTCGCGGTTCAGGTCTGGGTACACAGAGGTGGAGGAAACAAAGAGCAGGTGTTGCAAAGCAGCCGGAGCGGCGGCCAAAACGGTTTGCAGAATCTGTTCATACGCGGCTTCGCCCTGGCTTTTTGAAGGCGGCAGGTTAAAGACCAGCGTCTCTGCCTCCAGTAAGGAAGAAAGTTCTGTTTTGGAGCCGTTTTCCGGAAAAGAGAGCAAAAACGGCTGGATTCCCGCTTCCTGAAGGATCGGCAACTTGCCTGGGGTGGTGGTGGAGCCGTTTACCCGGTAGCCTTTTTTGACCAGTTCCTGCGCCAGGGGCAGGCCCAGCCATCCGCAGCCCAGTACGGCAATCTTCTTTGGTTTCATGCCACAAAGAACGTCACCTTTCCAGAGGCCGGCAACAAATTGCCCGGGTTTTGGTTGTACACAAATGAAGTCAGCAACAACACAGGTGGCAGTGGTCGGTTCCGGGTTCGGGGCTTTGAGTGCCGCGGCCTTACTGGCGAAGGCGGGGCTTCAGGTGACGGTTCTGGAGCAGAACAACTACCCCGGCGGCTGCGCGTCTTCTTACAAGCGCAAGGGCTACTGGTTTGAAACCGGGGCCACCACGCTGGTGGGGCTGGATGAACACATGCCGCTGCACTATCTGCTGCAGGAGACCAGAATTTCTATACCCGCCCAACGGTTGGCCCTTCCCATGCAGGTGGTTCTCAAAGACGGCACCCGCGTAACCCGTTTCCCCCATCTGGAAGCCTGGATTCAAGAAGCCGAGCGGGTATTTGGCGTACCGGGGCAAAGGAGCTTCTGGGAAACCTGTTACAGGCTGAGCCAGAAAGTCTGGCGGACGTCGGTACGGCAGCAGAGTTTCCCTTTCAGTTCGCTCTCTGATGTCTGGCAGGCCGTGAAGGCGCTGCAACCAGAACAGGTGGGGCTGCTGCCGCTGGCGTTCAAAACGGTGCAGGAACTGCTGCAGGCGCACGGGCTGGACCAGAACCAGCCGTTTGTGGAGTTTGTAGACCAGCAGCTGCTGATCACCGCCCAGAATACCCGGCAAGAAGTAAATGCCTTGTTTGGTGCCACCGCGCTTTGTTACACCCTGTACGGAAATTACTTTATGCCCGGCGGGCTGAGGCAGTTGAGTGAGCCCCTGATTGCCTATCTGCGGGAGCGGCAGGGGCAAATACACTACAAAACCCAGGTAGAAAGGGTAGAGGCGCAAGGCAACGGCTATCTGCTGCACACTTCCAGAGGCCATCTCCTGGCCGACTATGTGGTGCTGGGCGTTCCGTTGAACAATGTCTTTGACCTTTTCCCGGCACCGGAGATCCGGCGGAAGCTGAAGCCCTACCTGCTTTCCCCCGCAGAGGTGAACGGGGCGTTTACCTGGAGCCTGGTGTTTAGGCGGGAGCAGCCCCTGGAAGTCCTGCACCACCAGCTACACGTGCCCGGCGGAGTGCCCCAGATTGGGAGCGAAAGCATCTTTGTAAGCCTCAGCCACACAGATGACCACGCCAGAGCGCCCCAAGGCTTCTGTGTGGCCTCCGTCAGTACGCACGTACCAAACCCGCCCTCTACCTGGATTACAGATAAAAAACCGTTGGAAGCGTGGGTAGTGTCGTTCCTGGCCAAGGCCGGATTCTTTCAGCCGGAGCAGGTGGTATTGGTGCAGTCGGCCACGCCCGGCGCGTGGCTGGACTGGACGGGAAGGGCCTGGGGACAGGTGGGGGGCTACCCGCAGTTCCGGCGCATTAAGCCCTGGCAAATGAAAGATGCCCGCCTGGATGGCCGCCGGGCCTATGTCTGCGGCGACACGGTGTATCCCGGGCAGGGAATACCAGGGGTGTGCCTGAGCGGGATCATTGCCGCCCAAAAGCTCCTGCGCGACCATTTTTAACCTCGGCTGTGGCCGAAGCCAAGTCTACAGAAGAAGGCCGGAAACACTTTCCCTTTTCTCAGGCATGGAAGTTTGGGAGGCTTGGGTACAATAAGTTTGAAGTTGCGTCAGGTTTGGAGACTTAAATCATTTTAAGACACAAGCATGAAGATCAATAGCAGCACATTGTCAATAAGGGAATACGTCTATTGCTTGCCTCTAATTCTATAAAGGACAATTGAATGAAGGCGCTATTTCAGGCATAAGGCTACCGTCACATAACAAGGGAGGGTGCAGTTCCCCAGACTCACCAAGGTGCCGCTGGCATTGGCTAAACCTTGCGTTGGAAGGCGTTAAAAACAACGTGAGTACATCTGCATAGCAATGAAAAGATTTTGTTCTATCTTGTTCAGTTTAAGGAACAGGGGAGAAGCGGCCGGCAGACGCTGCAGTTGTGCCTTTTGAGGGAACAACCGGCAGAGGCAGCCGTTTACTTTGTCTAACACAAGAACAAAACTATGGCACACTATACAGAGCCCATGCTGCGGGAGGGCGCACTAACGGGCAAAACGATTATTATTACCGGCGGCGGAACCGGACTGGGGAAGTCTATGGGCATGTATTTCCTTCGGCTGGGGGCCAATCTGGTCATCACCAGCAGAAAGCTGGACGTGTTAGAGAAAACTGCGCAGGAAATGGCTTCCGCCACCGGCGGAAAGGTGTTGCCTGTTGCCTGTGACGTACGCAAACCCCTGGAAGTAGAGGCCATGCTGCAGGCCACGCTAGAGGAGTTTGGCGCGGTGCACGGGCTGCTCAACAATGCCGCCGGGAACTTCATTAGCCCCACAGAGCGCCTCAGCCCCAAAGCCTTTGACGTGATAGTAGATATTGTGCTCAAAGGGACCTACAACTGCACCCTGACCGTGGGCAAGCACTGGATTGAGCAGAAGCAGCCGGGCACTTTTCTGAACATTGTCACCACCTACGCCTGGACGGGGTCTGGGTATGTGGTTCCTTCGGCCACGGCCAAAGCGGGGGTGCTGGCCTTGACCAGATCCCTGGCCACCGAGTGGGCCAAATACGGCATCAGATCCAACGCCATCGCGCCGGGGCCTTTCCCCACCGAGGGAGCCTGGAGCCGTCTTTTCCCGGAAGATCTGTCTGAACAGCTGGACCCCCTGAAACGAATTCCGCTCAAACGGTTTGGCGACCATCAGGAGCTGGCCAACCTGGCCGCTTACCTGATTTCAGACTACTCGGCGTATGTGAACGGCGAAGTCATCACCATTGACGGCGGCGAGTGGCTCTACGGGGGCGGCGAATTCAATTACCTGGACCAGGTGCCTTCTGAGGCCTGGGATGCGATTGAGCAGCAGGTGCGGGGTAAAAAATAGGGAGCCTTAGATTTGGTTGTTTCCATTCTGAACAAGCAGATAGTAGGGGAGGCATTTGTTGTTCAGAAGCAATCCTTCCTTTCAGGGTGAAGCTAGGGATTTCCTGTTTTCGGCCTGTTTTCAGGAAAACAGGCCGAAAACAGGAAATCTTTTATGAACCTGGCAGGAGCCCGTTATTTAATAGAGGTTATACAGAAGAAGGAATTATAGCTACTCCAGTAGTTCCTTCCGAGCGTAGCCGAGGAAACAAACGTCTCCAACTTATACTTTAGACGCGGTTAAGAAAATGCTTCAGCTCTAGTTCTTCTCCTTTAAAACCTTATTCCATATAAGCTCTAATGAAAAGCGATATTAAAGCTGGCAAAGTCTGTTCTTGTTGCTTTCAGAAAGTAGACTGAAAATGCAAAGGATTGTGATTGCTTGCGCCCAAAGAAGAGCGTTGCGTGCAGCAGAATAGAAAAAATTGACTTGGTTCTTTGCAAAAAAAAATAGCCCGGAGCGTTTCCGGGCTATTTTTTTGAAAACAGGGTAAAACCAGCGGGTGGTTACTTTTTCTTTTTCGCGGCAGGCGCCGGGGCTTTTTTCGGCATAGCCGCTGGCGCGGAAGAGGAAGCACCCACCAGGGTCATCTCTTTCACCAGGTGACCGGCTCCGGCAAACTTGTCTACAATGAAGAGGAAGTAGCGGGCGTCCAGGCTGATGTTGCGCACGCGGTCCGGGTCATACATGATGTCTGACATGGTACCTTCCCAGTTGCGGTCAAAGTTGGTGCCTATCAGCTGGCCCTGGGCATTGATCACCGGGGAGCCGGAGTTACCGCCCGTGGTATGGTTGGAGGCGATAAACGCTACCGGCATGGTGCCGTTCACGCCATAAGGGCCGTAGTCTTTCTTCTGGTACAGCTCCTTCAGTTTAGCCGGCACGTAGTAATCTACTATGGTGGGGTCTTCTTTCTCAATGATTCCCTCCAGGGTGGTGTAATACTCATACTGCACCCCGTCTGCCGGCTTGTAACCGTCTACCTGGCCAAAAGAAACCCGCAGGGTGGAGTTGGCATCTGGGTAGAACTTGCGGTTCTGCTGCATTTCACGCAGGCCCTGCAGGTAAGTACGGTTGAGCAGGGTATTCTGGTCGGTCAGGCTGGTGTAGGTAGGCAGTACCTGGGAGCGGTAGGTGCCTACAAAGCTACTGATGAGCTGCACGGCAGGGTCAGCGGCCAGGCGCTTTAGAATCTCGGAGGGTTTCTGGCTCAGTACCTCCTGTACCTTTTCTGGGGTGCTCAAAGAGGTTTTGCCATACACCTCCTGGGTGAAGGCGTTCCAGTTGCCCTTGTAGTTCTGGGTCTGTGATTTAAACGCATCTGGTTGGAACGTTGGCGGCACATCCTGGGCGTACAGCTGCAGCAGCGCCTCAAACAGTTTCTGGTCTGTGGGCTGGTTATAGTTCTTGAAGAATCCAGGGGCGCCTGCTTTCAGTTTTCTGATCTGTTCCTGCACCTCGGCCTCCGGGGCGTTCTGCTGGATCATACCCGCCAGTTGGGAAAAGCCCTGGGCGTAGCTCAGGAGTTCAACCCCCAGTACCGCCTCATTGAAGTAATCGCGGGCCAGGGTGATGCCGTTAGCCAGCTGCGCGTAATTCTGCTCAAACTGCGGAAGCACCTGACCGTAGGTGTTCTTGCGGCTGGTCTCCTGGTTCACCCAGGCGGCGAACTGTTTCTCCAGCTCCTGCTTTTTGGTGACGGCATCCAGTTTGCGGAGGCCGCGCATCTCGCCAATCCATTTTTTGTGGGCGTTGCTCACGCTGGCGTACTTGGCGGCGTATTGGATCCTTACCCTTGGGTCTGCCTTCATGTCCTGGTCCAGGAGCCCCAGTTTCACGGTTCTGATCTTCACCTTGGCCGGGTCTGAAATCTCTACAATCTCACGCACCGCCTGTGACGGAAGGTATTCTGTGGTGCGGCCGGGAAACCCGAACACCATAGTAAAATCGCCTTCCTTGATCCCCGCCAGGGAAATGGGCAGGTGGTGCTTGGGCGTGTACGGCTTGTTTTTGGGCGAGTAGTCGGCGGGTTTGTTGTCTGGCCCGGCGTAGATCCGGAACAGGGAGAAGTCGCCGGTATGGCGGGGCCACATCCAGTTGTCGGTGTCGCCGCCAAACTTGCCTATGCTTTCGGGCGGAGCCCCCACCAGTCTGATGTCTTTGAAGGTTTCAGTAACGTACATGTAGTACTCATTGCCGTAGAAGAACGGCCTGATGATGGCGCCGTAGTGGGTGCCTGCGGTGGCCTGGGACTGTACCTTCTTGATGTTGGCCTGCACGCGCTGCTCCCGCTCGGCCTCTGGGAGGCCCGCAGGAACATCGCCCAGGATCTGTTTGGTGACGTCTTCCATGCGCACAATGAAGGTGGCGGTCAGGCCGGGGTTTGGTTTCTCCTGGTCCCGGTTCATGGCCCAGAAGCCGTTGGTGAGGTAGTCGTTCTCTACCGAGCTGTGCGACTGGATCTGGCCGTAGCCGCAGTGGTGGTTGGTGAGCAGCAGGCCCTGGTTAGAGATGATTTCACCGGTGCAGCCGCCGCCAAACTGGACAATGGCGTCTTTCAGGCTGGATTTGTTGATGCTGTAGATGTCTTCAGCCGACAGGCGCATGCCTTTTTTCTGCATGTCAGCCTCGTTGAGCTGCTTCAGGAGCATGGGCAGCCACATGCCCTCGTCTGGGCGGGCAAAGCCCTTGAGCGAACCCAGGAGCAGCAGCCCCCAAAGCAGGAGTTGTTTGCGGTTTATCATATAGGTGGTGTTTGTGTGGGCCAAAGGTACTAAATGTACCCCAACTGGTCTACTTCCCTTACCACGTAGGCGCTGCCGATAAATTGTGCCAGGGAGGTGTTTTGGCAGAATTAAAATGCAAACCACATGCAAAAGGCCTCTGTTTTTGGCCTGTTTTTAGAAAAACAGGCCAAAAACAGAGGCCTCAGGAGCAATAGCGGGGGCTGGCTAGGAGTGACCTACCGCCACCGCACCTTCTTCCCACACCTGGAATTTCTGCAGTTCCTCCTGAAAGGCATTGATGAACCAGGCCATGAGGCTCAGGTCATCGGCGAAGCCGATGATGGGGATAAAGTCTGGCACCAGATCCAGCGGCGTGGCCACGTATAAGATGACGGCAATACCCAGGAGCATAGACTTGGTTTCAACGTTCCGGTAGGTGCCGTTGTAGTAGGCTTTTACCAGCCGCATAAACCGCAGCATGGTGTCTTTGATCTGCTCAAAGCCGCTCTCAGTGCTGTTGGCGCTGGTGAGCTTCTCATAGGCAGTGGTGAGCAGCAGTCCCACTTTCACCGGTTTGCCCATAATGCCGGAAGCTTTGGACATAAGATATTTAAAGAAGGTATTCTTGGAAATGTTAAATCCTTTATCTTCTAGCGAGGCCATACGTCTATGTTTTAAGTGAATGATGCTAGGTATACGCAAGGCCACAATTCTGGATGTGCCTGTCCTACGCCGAAGGAGCAAAGGACATGCAGGTGGTGGGGTATATTCAAGCTGCTTAAGTTTGGCCCCTGAGAATCTAAGAGAGCCTGTAGTGGCTCAATTTCTGTTTTTGGCCTGTTTTCCGGAAAAGAGCCCAAAAACACTTTCCTGAGATTCGGACAATTTCCGCCTGTCTGTTTTTAGGAAATCAGCCCAGAAACCCATCTTGGACTTGGGTTGCTTGCGTTGTGCATAGGGCCAGGGTACGCGTTTTAGGTCAATGCCATTTTTGCGGTTTCTGCCCATTTAAGTGGTAATAGTTGGTCATTATTTGCTAAGGTTATTTCATTCTTTGGCTGGTTGATGTCTGCAACCCTTAAAGAGTAGTCCTCCAGGATTCCTGAAATATTTTATGCGTTGCTAGCTGGTTTCCTGCTTTTACAATATACCCTGTGCTTTACAGCCTTCAGGAGGAAGGCTTATTGAAAGTCTAGTTTGGGCTGCTTTATTTGGCATAATGAAATTGATTGTTTCAGAGCATAATCTTAAACCCTTATTTTTTAAGTTGATGTTGTGCGACTGTATTGGCACATCAAGACACGGGCGCTTTTGGTTGACCTAAGATTTTGCCTATCCACAAAAAGGCAAATGGCGCTATACCAGCATAACCTAGTATACCTATGTTTCTGATCTGCATATTGTTCAGTGGGACACCCATTAACCCCACAAGACTTAATATGCTACTAATCATCATTACTTTTTGAAGAAGTTTTTCTTCTCTGCTTGACTTGAACAAGAATGACGCAAGGAGGAATGAAAGAGCAAAAAACCAGTCCCATGCAAGAATATCTAAAGCATAGGCTACAGAAATCCATTTGAACGAAAAGAAAAAGCGAAAATCTGCATGTTGGGCAACCTGAGCTTGCTGGCTTCCGGTAAGCATAATAAAGTGAACACTGGAAGTAATTCCTGTCATTAAACACATAAACAAAAGTGCCGCAAGACTATATATTTTGTCAACAGGTGAGGCATACGCGTGAACGGCCACCATACTAATTGCCATTAGAGGTGCAACGAGTATCGTCAAAACTTCCATTATTGTGAAATAGGGATTTCCGATTGGTTCAGCCGGTGATTTAAGAGATAAAAATCCAAGAAGAGTTGTAGCAGCATAAACCATTCCAAGAATAAATACAGCTAGACAGGTAAACTGTCCTATCTTTTGATACTTGCTATAATAAAATGTCATGGTACAAATTGCTGTGAGTGGACAGTATTTAAAATTTAATTAACCATATGAAATGTGCAAGTAAGCGTTCATAAGGCAATGAATAATGATGAGGGCTAAATTTATTAATGGAGTTTCTTCTGAAAGGGAATGATGTACAACGGTAAGTTTATGATGCGTTCCGTACCGAAGGGAGGCTTTGCTCTAAATACCTTGTTAGAGATAGTTTTATGCTATTACTGATACCATTTCTAGTACCTTTTTTTCTTAATGTTTATCTCCCTTTGTTTTTACTTTATTCATAATTTCATGTGGCCGAATGCTTTTTGTAAATAAAATCCAGGAGAATTCAATAGGTATACAGACAACGGCTACAGGGGTTGATGTAGCTCCTAATTCAAGTTTCCATCTGTCTGTATTTTTAATTGAGGACCAAGTACCACCAGCTTCGGAAGCTACCCTTGTTTCAATAGCTGTACCTTTTTCAGCGGCTTTATCACGGAACGTATGTGGTAAAGCTTGAAAGAACGTATTAAAAACAGGATAAAATAACTCTCTAGACATGATCCCTTGTTTATTGACCGCTTCTCTAACCTGTTGCTGCTGATGCCAATATTCAGTACATTCTCGGGCTACGTGCATCCAATTATAACTAGTTGATTCTCCATCCCAGGCAACGGGAAATACCGCCTCATCCCAAGGATCCTATGAAACATACTATTCCGTTACCAAATCTCCTACGGATAAGAGTAATAAAATTAGTGTTTGCGGGCTCAGTCTTTTTGCTGCGCTAACCCAATCGCTATTTAGTTGATTTAGCCATCTAACCAAATTATTATATCCATTCATTTCTGGGTTTGTTCTCCGTAATATCCATCTCGTTGAAAAGAAAGTGCTCGAAGTTGTGTATCTAACATATGGCTTATTACATCTTTTACCGTCCATTGTGTAGCTATTGTTTGTCTATGCCAATCATCTTCATTTAATGATTTCAACAATTCAATTAGCTTGGTAGTAAAGGTTAGAAAAGACTTCTAGTATCAATTGGTAATTTATCTCAAACGTTTTGGGTATTGTCGAAGGTGGCAATTTATAGTACTAAAGTTCAATATAAGAACGGTTGTTTAAATTTGTAAAATGGTTCAATTAAAGTACTTTGGTACAACTATTGATATTGCTTTATTAGTGGTACTTTGCTGTTTTTTATTTGTTTTCTATTGTTAATAATTTTAAATTATTGATTGTATAAAATATTCTTAATTAAAATGATTTATTAAAATGTTGATTTTATTTTTTTAAGAAATGATTTGTCTATATCGAAAAAAATACATTTTCGAAAGTAATGCGCTATTTAGAAAGCCATTCAATAGCAGTTTTAATTACATTGTCGTTTTTGGTGTTTGATAAATCTGATACCGCTAGATCGGGAGTGATTTCTCCTTTGTAGCTTTTACCTGTTCTATCCATTACATATGTTCTTGCTAATAAAAGTTGGCCGCCATTAGACAATGGGAAATTATAATTTGCCGTTGTATATCCTGCCGATTTTTGTCCAAAGGATTTTACATTAGGTAATCTCAAAAAGGAAACAACAGTCATTTCTCCACTGCTCCCAGTTTTACCGTCAAATAAAATCGCAATTTTTACTTTTTTGTTTTTAATTTTGTACGTGTTTACAGGCTTCTGTTTTCCATTAATTTTTCCATTTTCGTTCAGCCAAGGTATTTTTAATTTTCCTTGCACGAAGTAACCCGCCGTTCCGTCCTCAACTAAGGCATTTAAACCTGCTATCATCGGCCACATATTGCCACCTCCATTGTGACGCAAATCGACAATCCAGCCAGTAACTGTATTCTCGGTATCAATTTTTTCAATTATAGAGCGTATTGTATTGGCAAACTGAATGTCTTTATTTTCATCGAATGTCATCAAACCCGGTACTTTAATTCAACCAATACCTTTAGCCAAATATTCACCTTGCGGGTGTTCAACTACAGCTGTGCTGCTAATTTCACTAATTTTTTTTGAAGAAATGAAAAAAGAATGTTTATCTCCAACTTCTCTTAGTTTTTTTGTGTAAAAATCATAAATCATTTGTTCATTACTAAAGTCATCTTTTGTAAAAGAAAGTGACTTACTTTCTGTTTTGATATCTTTCCAGTTTAAAACATTATTAAAAAGTGAATATTTCTTAATGATCTTAAAAATTTCTCTTTTCAAAGCGATAGCTTTCTTGTTAGGTTGTCGTTGTTGAGCCTGAATTTTAAACGCAACCAGTATTGCTATTGTAATAATTATAAATTGTTTCATTCTGTTTTTATTGTTTCGACATTTATCTACTATGAAAAAAAACTTATCAAACGTAATGTGTTTTTATCACTAATTTTAAGTGTTTGCCACATCTTTTTTTAATTATTTTTTTGAACTGTCAAAATGCTAACGTCTTTGATGTTTTTTGAAATCGTGAATTGTAGCCCCTATTTGTGCCAATTTATTCGGAAAGTTTTTCCCTATTCCTGATGTTGAATCGATAACTTTTGTTTTTTTATTTAAAATTTGTCTGTCGCAAATTTGTGAGCATTGCACTGCTATGACTGTTAACGTACTTGGCTAAACGGCGGCGGAGGCCGTCGGCCGAGGCTGGCGTTTAGCTGTTCCTGTTTCTGGGCTGATTTTGTGAAAACAGCTCCAAAACGCAGCCTACTTCAGTGCCTCATATAATACCTCAATGGGATGCTTGGCATTTTTACCGGTGCCGTCATGAATTTGGTGGCGGCAGCTGGTGCCGGGGGCGGCAATGATCACCTCCTCTCCGGCGGCTCTTACGCTGGGGAAGAGCACCAGTTCGCCAATGGCCATGGAGACGTCAAAGTGTTCTGCCTCGTAGCCAAAAGAACCCGCCATGCCACAGCAGCCTGAGGGGATCACTTCTACCTTATAGTTCTTTGGCAGGGTGAGCATCTGCTGCGTGTAGAGTACGCTGCTGAGGGCCTTCTGGTGGCAGTGTCCGTGCAGTTTAACCTGCCGCTCCTCGTCTTTGAACAGGCTGGGGTCAATGTTCTTGTTCAGGAGCTCCCGGGCAATGAATTCGTCAAACTGCAGGCAGTGGATAGAAAGCGATTTGGCGTCCTCCAGTTGGTCTGCGTCTACCAGATCCAGGTATTCATCCCGAAAGGTGAGAATACAGGATGGTTCAATGCCAATGAGAGGGGTCTCGGCGCTGATGAGCTTGTGCAGCAGGGCCACGTTCCGTTGGGCCAGCTTCTTGGCTTCCCGCACAAAACCCTTGGAGAGGTAGGTGCGGCCGCTTTCCTCATGCTCCGGAATGACCACCTCGTAGCCCAACCTTTCCAGCAGCAGCACGGCTTTCTGGCCAATAGGCGTGTCATTGTAATTGGTAAACTCGTCGCAGAAGAGGTACACCTTCTTTTTGAAGGAACTGGACTTTTCCGCCCGTTCTCTTTGGTGCTTCTTAAACCAGCTTTTGAGAGTGGTGGCATGCAGCAGTGGCAGTGACCGCTTCGGCGCGAAGCCCACACTTTTCTTGAAGAGGTGGGCGGTAAGCTTATTTTTGAACAGCAGGTTGTACGCCCCCGGCAGGAGGGAGGCCAGCTTATTGGCGTTGTTGAAGTTGGCGATCAACCGCGTGCGGAACGGTATGCCATTGGCATCATAGTAATGCTGCTGGAACTCGGCCTTCAGCTTGGCCACGTCTACGTTAGAGGGGCACTCAGATTTGCAGCCTTTGCAGGAGATGCAGAGATCCATGGCCTCTTTGATTTCATGGTGGTCAAAGCGGTTGGCCTTGGTCGAACGGGTCAGGAACTCTCTAACGGCATTGGCGCGGGCGCGGGTGGTGTCACGTTCATGGCGGGTCACCATGTAGCTGGGGCACATGGTGCCGCCGGTGAGGTGGGTTTTGCGGCAGTCGCCGGAGCCGTTGCAGAGTTCGGCGGCCCGCAACACCCCACCCGCCTGATGAAACTTGAAGACCGTGTCAAACTCCGGCGTCTCCTGGCCCGGCTCATAGCGCAGGGAGGAATTCATAGAGGGCGTATTCACAATCTTACCGGGGTTGAACAGGTTGCCGGGGTCCCAGACACGTTTCACCTCCTCCACCAGCCGGTAGTTTTCCTCGCCTATCATGAACGGGATGAACTCGCCGCGCAGGCGGCCGTCGCCGTGCTCGCCGCTCAGGGAGCCGCGGTATTTTTTCACCAGGTGCGCAATCTCAGTGGCAATATCCCTGAAGAGCTTGTTGCCTTCTTCGGTCTTCAGGTTGATGATGGGCCGCAGGTGCAGTTCGCCGCTGCCGGCGTGGGCGTAGTGTACGCAATACAGGTTGTATTGCTCCAGCGTGAGGTTGAACTCCCTGATAAACTCCGGCAGGTCCTCCACATCAACCGCCGTGTCTTCAATCACCGCCACCGGTTTGGCATCACCGGGAATGTTAGACAGCAGGCCCAGACCCGCTTTGCGGAGGTTCCAGACCTTCTTGGTATCTGGGCCCAAGACCAGCGGAAAATGGTAACCCAGCTGGTTTTTCTGTAAATCCTGCACCAGCGCCTGTGCCCGCTCCTGAATAGCGGCCTGGGTGTGGTCAGTGAGTTCCACCACCAGAATGGCCCCGGGGTCGCCCTGCACAAAGAAGCGGTTCTGGCTCTGCTCAATGTTGGTTTTGGTGCACTCCAGCACGTAGTGGTCCATGAGCTCACTGGCGCTGGGGTTGTGCCGCAGCGCCACCAGGTTGGCGCGCAGAGACTCGTCTACTGTTTCACAGTGCACGCAGAGCAAGCCAATCTCTTTGGGCGGAAGCGGGTTCACGTGCAGTTTTATCTCCGTTAAAAACGCCAGCGTGCCCTCAGAGCCGGCAATGAGTTTGCAGAAGTTGAACGGCTCTTTGCCCGCCGTAAAGGGCTCAGTCTCCAGCAGCAGGTCAATGGCATACCCCGTGTTGCGGCGCTGGATGCTGGGCTTGGGGAACTCCGCCCGTATGTTTTCCTGCGTGGGGCCGTGGCTCAGCATGGCTTTGGTGGCCTGGTAAATGCGCGTCTCCAGGTCGCCGCTGGTATTCTCGCCGCGGCACTTGGCCTCAAACTCGGTTAGGGTCAGGGCCCCAAACTCGGCCTCGGTGCCGTCGCTTAATATGGCCTTCACGCTCAAGAGATGTTCCCGCGCGCTGCCGTAGACAATGGAGTTGGAGCCGCAGGAGTTGTTGCCCACCATGCCGCCTATCATGGCGCGGTTGGCGGTAGAGGTTTCGGGCCCAAAGTACAGGCCGTGCGGCCGAAGGAACAGGTTCAGCTCATCCCGTATGACACCGGGCTGCACCCGTACCCAGCTTTCTGCCGGGTTTACCTCCAGAATCTGGGTAAAGGTTCTGCTCACATCTACCACAATGCCGCTGCCCACCACCTGACCGGCCAGAGAGGTGCCCGCCGTGCGCGGTATCAGGGAGGTTCCTTCTGCACGGGCAAACCATATCAGCTTTTTGATATCAGAGGCATTCTTGGGGAACGCGACGGCTAACGGTTTTTCGCGGTACGCTGAGGCGTCTGTGGCATACAGCGTGCGCATGGTGTTGTCAAAGTGGAATTCGCCCTCCAGCTGGCTGGCAATGTGCTTTAGTTTCTCAGGATTCATGTGGTCTGGAACGGCCCCTTCTTCCCGGCCAGGAGGAGGGGAGGAAAGTGGTAATATGGTAACTCAAACTTGAGCACCCAATGTAAGGGCTACGGCGGGAAAGTCAAAGGGAATCTTACGCCGAATTACACTTTCCGGCACGGTTGCCCAGGGGCTGTTTTCGGCCTGTTTTCTGAAAAACAGGCCGAAAACAGGAGCTGCTCAATTGACCAGTTTCTGTATCTGTTCCATTTGTCTCTGATTGACCAGGTTTTTGGTTTGGCCAGTGGTAATTGAAAATTCCTTGTGCAGGGAAGGTTCATTGCGTAAGCTGCCGTTGCGGTACTGGTCTACGCCAAAGGGGAGAATGATTTTATGTGAGTTGAACAGAAGGGTGAAGTCTTCCAGCCCCAGGCCCGGGAAACTGACTTCCCGCAGTGTCTGGTTTGCAACCGCATAGAGGTAAAAAGACTGGAGGTCACTGCTGTTCAGCTGCCCGTCCTGGTCAGTGTCTCTACTGCTCCCTTTCATTAAAAGGTATTGTTTTCCGCTGATTTTAAAATTCCTGAAATGGGTTAGGTGCACGGTCTTGTCAAAAATGACCCGGCTGGTTCCCGTTAGCGGGTGATACAGGATAATGTTACAGTAGGCTCCATTGAATCTGAAATATTTATGGCCCCGCCCAGAAGAGCTCAGCCCATAGTCTAAAATCTCAAAGTCATTGCCATCTTGTTTCTTGTCAATGCTGGCCAAAGAAACCGGAATCAGGTAGATCTGGGCGGCCGTGTCTAGTAAGGTGGGCGCCTGCATGGTGATGTGCTGTCTGGCCTTGATAGCGGCTCCTGCTGTGCTGGAAGAATCCTGCAGCTGGATAGAGGGCGACTCGGCCTGGTACCTGCCGTACTGCCTGTTCCTGATAATGTCAGCCACTACCAGGTAGCAGCCGGCTAGAAAGACCAAGAAAAAGCCGAGCACTGCCAGTGTGCCCAGAATAGCCAGAAGCTTTTGGTTGTAGGCCTTTATTTTCTCCATGGGGAATTTCTGATCAAGAAGGGTAGCCCCAATAATGGTAAATAAAAAGATGAAATGAAGCAGAGGCCAGGCAAAAAAAAATCCGTTTCCGGGCTGTTTTGAGAAAAACAGCCCGGAAACGGAAAACAAGCCCTGAACGCAGACTCTCTACCGCTGGAAGCTTCGCGGCCCGCCGGCGGGGGCGGCGCCCCTGCCCGCATTGCCAAACTGGCGCAGGTTGTAGTTGAAGCTTAGCATAAAGTACCGCTGCAACACCGTAGTCTGTACATCTTCAATGTAGGTAGAGGTGTTGTTCCGTTGAATACTGGTGTTCTCCCCCAGCAAGTCAAAGCCGGAAAGTCTGATCTCGACCCGGCGGTCTGGCATGAATTTATACCCAATGCTGCCATTTACCAGCATAAACGTTGGGTCAATGCCTTCAGACAGGCCTCCGTTGTACTGGTGGTTAACTTCTGTGGTCAGGTTTAATCCTTTCCAGATTACCCAGTTCAGTCTGAACAAGCTGCTTTGGTTGTAGTAGTTGTTGTTCTGCTCCTTCAGGAAAGAGTACTTCACGTCATTGTAGTTAGAGTTGGTTGACACCAGAAAGTCAAGGTTCTCGCTGATGTTGCTGCTGATCACAATGCCGGCAGAAAGGTTCAGGGTTGCAGCGTCATTGGCCGTCTCCATAAACGAAGACCTTGAATTGCTCACCAAAGACGGGTTATTGGTGTAGCTGGCCCCCGCGTTCACGTTAAGGTTTGACTTGATGAAAGTAACCGGCAGCCCGTAGTTCAGGAAGGACCTAAAACTGTACTGCCCGTCCAGGTTTACCGGCCGGGAGAGCTGCATCCCTGGTTTCAGCTTAACACCGCCCGGGGTGGTGAAGGTTAAAAGCGCATCCTGGGTTTCATCTCCGGTTGCTCTGCGGTCATTGCGGTAGGTGCTGGTGCCCATATAGTCCTGGTTGAAAGAACCGCCTACATAGGCAAAGAAAGAGGAAGACCTGCCTGGGTTGGCAGAGGAGTAGCGCAGACTCAGGTTATGGGAAAAGCTCTGGCCCAGGTTAGGGTTACCCTGGCTCAGCAAAGTGGGGTTAGACACATCTACCGCGCTCTGCAACTGGTCTACTGAAGGCGTTTGTGAGCGGCCCATGTAGAAGACCCGTATGTTGCGGTCCTGGTTGAAGTTGTAGCGCAACATGGCAAAGGGCAGAATGTTGTGGTAGTTACGGGTTGTGTCTATACGGGTAGGGTATAACTGGTCTGTTGCCAACTGCAGCCATTGGTAACGGGCGTTCAGCATCAACTGAAAATCCTTGTTATTGTAACGCCAGCCCCCGCCAAACTCCTGGGTAAGGGTTTTATTCTCTACCGTGCTGGACTGGTTAAGAATAAGGGCATCATATGGCCCTTCTTCGGTTTCACTTTCTGAGGTGCGCTTGTCCCCGTCTGACTTGCTGTAGTTGGTGTTGTATGTTAACTGCAGCTGGGTATTCTGGCTTAACGGCTCTGTGTAGTTTACATTAGCTCCGGCAGCATAGCCTTTGTTGTCAAGGGTGGAATTCTGGTACACCAGCGAATCATCGCCCTCATTGATCAGGTCAAAAAAGTACTTCGCATTAAGCCGGCTATCCCCTTTGTTTTGGTTGTAGCTGTTGGTGACGTCAACACTCACGGTACGGCCGCGCTTGGCAAAGCTGTGACGGTAGAGAATGCTGTTGTTGAAGTTAATGCCGGTTAAATCTGACCGGAAGAGGTTGTCAAAGTTGTTGGCCAGCGAACTCAGTGCAGATTCGCCGCCGCTAGTCACCCGTGAATCTGTGGTGCTTACCCCCTCATTCTGCTGCAGGCTCAGGCGCGGGCGGAGAATAATAGAGTTTGCGCTGTCAATGGTGTACGTTACCCGCAGGTTGAGGCGGTGGTTCTGGTTTTTAGCATCTGAATTCCCTATCTCCCGCACATCTAAACCATCTTCCCGCTCAGGGTCAAACTGACGGAAAGCGTTGTAGAAATAGTCATTGTTAGAATGGTTGAAGAAGTAGCTGCCTTGTACGTCTACATTCTTGCCCCATTTGTCCAGGTAGTTAACGCCAATGGCGTTGGTAGTGGCAATACCGTTGCTGGTGTTCACCAGAAAGTCGCCGGTGTTGTTGCCGCCGCCCCAGCTTCCGCCGCCGCCACGGGAGCCACCGCCCCCGCTACTGCCGCGCATACCTCCACCGCCCCGGCTTCCGCCGCCCCGGCTGGAGGCACTGGCCACGCCTACTAAATCTTCTGAGGAGAAGTTCTGCTCATTTACGTTGTTGCTCAAGCCTACAATAGAAATGCGGCGGTCGCCTTCAAAGCTGTTGTAGTTCCCGCTCAGCCTGAAACGCTCATCTGTGCCGGCCCCCGCGCTGAAACGCCCAAACTGGCCGGTTCTAAACTCGGGTTTGGTCACAATGTTGATGGTTTTCTGCTCATTGCCGTCACTAAAGCCGGTGAACTGGGCCTGGTCGCTCTGGCGGTCAAACACCTGGATCTTTGAAATGACTTCGGCCGGAAGGTTCTTTAAAACCGCGTTAGGGTCTTCGCCAAAGAACTCTTTCCCGTCTACCAGCACCCGGGCCACCCGCTCGCCCTGTGCCTGCACCTGTCCGTTCTGGATGGTGATGCCCGGCATCTTCTGGATGAGGTTTTCAGCGTTGGCATCTCGGTTCACCTTGTAGGCCGAGGCATTCATCTCAAAGGTGTCCTGCTTCTGGATAACAGTGGCGGCGCGGCCCACAACTTCCACCTCGCGCAGCGCGGTAGCGGTCTGACCCAGGGTGAGGGTTCCCAGGTTGAGAGGCGTTCCGGTGGCGGTGAGGGGTCTGCGCAGGTCATTGAAGCCCAGGTAAGACACCTTTACCACAAAGTTTCCGTTTCGAACGCCCGCCAGTTCAAATCTGCCTTCCACGTCTGTGGTGGCACCCTTGTACACAGCAGAATCCTGGGCATTCAGTAAGGCAACAGTGGCTCCAATGAGCGGGGAACCGCCCCCCATTACCTGGCCCCGTATGCTGGCAGATTGGCTAAAACTAAGATAGGATATGGAAAACAGGAAATAGAAAAGTAAGCTTATTTTTTTCATTGCATGGTATTGGTTTGGCCTTTGACTAACCAGTTGGGCAAGGGTTTAATGCTGTGGAGAAGTTTTTCTGTTTTTGGCCTGTTTTTCCAAAAACAGGCCAAAAACACGTTGTCTCTACTGCTGTTTATGTAGCACGCGTTTGTTTCAGGCTGTAAGGCAGACGTGAGCCTGTATAGCAGAAAAAAAGGAAAGCAATACTTTCTTAGATGGGCGGCGTTACCCCCAATGCTGTAGTTTTTTACTATTTTTTTTTCAAAAAAAGAACACCCCCTGCAGATCTGTTCAGGAGCTATAGGGGTGTTCTTAGTGCTTATGGTTCTTCAGTAGACAGGAATGGGGACCTTATCTCTGGCTTTGGGCAAAGTGCCCAGGAGGGAGAGAAAGAATGTAGGTTCTGTTTTGGAGCCGTTTTTAGAAAAACAGCCCCAAAACAGGAGAACAGATGCTTCTGGCATTAAGTCTGCCTGAACAGGTTAAGAGCGTAAGAACTGGAGCAGCGGCGTTATAAACCGTTCATACGCTTCAATGTGCGGGAGGTGCCCTACGTTGTCAATTTCCACCAAGGAGGCGTTTTTGATTTTTTTGGCCGTTTCTTTTCCCAGGGCCGGGTAGTTCCCCAATTTCTCCCTTACCTCAGGTGCGGCGTTGGCTTTGCCCTGGGCAGTACGATCCCGTTGGCCAATGAGGAGCAGGGTGGGCATCTGGAGGTTCTCAAATTCATATACCACCGGCTGGGTGAAGATCATGTCATAGGTAAGCGCTGCGTTCCAGGCAATGAGCGGATAGTCGGGGCCCACTGTCCAGCCGGCCAGGAGGTGGACCCATTTGTCATACTCAGGCTTCCATTGGCCGCCATAGTAGTTTTCTAACTGGTATTTTTAATGCCCTCTGCGGTTTGCTTCAGTTCACCGGCATACCATTTCTCCACGTTCTGGTAGGGCACCCAGCGTTTCCAGTCTTCCAGGCCAATGGGGTTCTCCAGGATCAGCTTTTCAACCGTTTGGGGGTACATGAGGGCAAACCGTGTGGCCAACATGCCGCCCATGGAATGGCCCAGAACAGCTGTCTTTTTGATGCCCAGGCTGTCAAGCAACCCTTTGGTATTCTGCGCCAGCATCTGGAAAGAGTACTGGATGTTCTGCGATTTAGAGGATTTTCCAAACCCTATCTGGTCTGGAATCAGCACCCTAAAGCCATTCCTGGCCAGATCAGAAGCCGTTTGTTCCCAGTAGGCGCCGTTAAAATTCTTGCCATGGAGCAGGAGTACGGTTTTCCCGTTCGGTTTCTGGGGCTTTACATCCATGTACGCCATCTTAAAGTTCTGGCGCTGCACCTTCACCTGATGGAAGCTCACCTGAAAAGGGTAGATATAGTTGGTCAGTTCAGCGTCAAGGGGTTTCACTTGCGCGCTCCCGGAAACAGAAATAATTAAAAGAAGAAGAGTGAGAAGCAGGTTCTTGGTTTTCATCAATGAAAGGATGCACAGTTAAAAATATGTATCCGGCGGGTTAGCTGTAGCCGGTAAGAAGTTGAAGAGCATAGCCCAAGCGGGCAACAGTCTCCTGATTATACGTTGAATCAGAAGAAATGTCACCTCTCCTGATTCTGCTCCCGGGTATTTAGTCTGCCAGAATCAGGTTCTTGCTCAGGGGCAGAATCTTGCCAAACGGAGCGGCTTTCGCATTGATCTTAAACGTCCAGGTGAACATTGGGATGAGTCCGGAGAATAGCTGTATCCTTTCCGCCGCATGGTGCTACAGGAGGAAGGCGCATTCCTTTAACAATACTTTAACGTTTCCTTAGGGAGCTGTTAACACCATTGCTTTTTCTAGCCCGCTACTTTTACTCAAAAAAAATCAGTCTATGAAAAGCATACTCACTACCCTTTTCTTTTTCATTCTTCTATGCGCTTCTACTGGGGCTATGGCGCAGGAGGGTGTCATTATTTATGAAGTAAAAGTCAACCTGCACCGAGCTCTCACCAAAGAGCGGGAAAGTATGAAAGCAATGATGCCTGAATTCAACGTGAGCAAGCAGGCACTGTACTTTAACCAGCAGGCCTCTTTGTACAAGCGCATGGTAGATGAGGAGGAGGAGGCGGCAGCCGGAACCAGCGGCACCTCTTTCAGGATCAGGATGGGCGGCGGTGAGCTGTTCCTGGTTCCCTCAGAATCTAAACGTATTTCTCTGCGGGAGTTCAACGGAAAAAAATACCTGATCCAGGACAGTCTCAGCACCTTGCCCTGGAAGTTTGGGAAGGAAACCAAAACCATTGCCGGGTATGTGTGCAGGCAGGCCACCTACTTTCAGGAGCAGCGAAACCAGACGGTGGTGGCCTGGTACACTGAAAAACTGCGCCCCTATCTGGGGCCTGATTCGTATGCCTCATTGCCCGGTGCCGTGCTGGAGCTGGATGTGAACAACGGCGAGCGGGTTGTGAAAGCCCTGCAGGTTGACGTAAGGCCTCTTAAAAAAGGGGAGCTGGTAGAGCCTGTCAAAGGGGAGAAGGTAACAGAAAAGCAGTACCAGGCCATGCTGTCTGAGCAGATGGAGCGTATGCGGCAGGGCGGAGGGAACATCATGATCAGGAACTAAGCCTTAGGGAAAAGAACCTCCATGAAAAATTTTCTTCTCATTGCCTTCCTGCTGGTAGGCCCGGCGGCGCTTGCCCAGAAGTTTACTGTAAAAGGCAAGGTGGTAGATGACAAAAACAGTGCCTTACCCTCTGCTACCGTGCTGTTGCTGCAGCCCAGAGACTCAACGCTTGTTTCATTTGCCTCTACAGACGCCCAAGGTACCTTTGACCTGAAAAACCTCAACGGCCTGGTGCTGGTGAAAATCTCTTTTGTGAGCTTTGAGCCTTTCTACAAAACCATTGAAGCCCCTGCCGTGCCCGGCGTAGTAGACTTGGGGACCATTGTTCTTAAAACCGCAGCCAATGCGTTAGGCGAAGTGGTGGTGCAGGGGGAGCAGGATCCGGTAAGGATAAAAAAAGATACCATAGAGTTTAACGCCGGCTCCTTTAAAACCCAACCCAACGCCGCGGTAGAGGAGCTCCTGAAGAAGTTGCCGGGCGTGGAGGTGGCCAGTGACGGATCTGTCTCTGTGCAGGGGGAGAAGGTGCAGCGGGTGACCGTAGACGGGAAGGAGTTCTTTGGAAATGACCCTAAGCTGGCCACCAAAAACCTGCCCGCCGACGCGGTGAAGAAAGTGCAGGTGTATGACAAAAAATCTGACCAGGCTGAATTCTCTGGCATTGAAGACGGGCAGCGAACCAAAACCCTTAACCTGGAACTGAAAGAAGACAAGAAGAATGCGGTATTTGGCAGTGTGATGGCCGGGGCGGGAACAGATTCCCGTTTCCAGGGCAAATTCAACCTGAACCGTTTTCAGAAGGTGAAACAGTTCTCGGTGCTGGGAATGGGGAACAATGTTAACACCCAGGGCTTCGGGATTGATGAGTATCTGGCCTTTTCTGGCGGCCTGCAGCAAATGGCATCTGGGGGCGGCTTACGGATAGAGATAGGCCCCAATTCAGCTATTCCCTTAAACACCGGTGACCGTACCAACGGGCTGATGCGCACATACGGGGGAGGTGCCAATTTCAACCAATCTTTGGGCAAAAACACTGAGGCCACCGGGAATTATTTCCTGAACCACCTGAATCATGACGTGCGCCATGTACTGGAACGGGAGGAGTTCAGACCCACCGGCAATATTTTCCTGAATCAGACCGGCAGCCAGGAAAATACCAACACCAGCCACCGGTTAAACTTTGCAGTAGACCATAAACTGGATTCGGCCAACTCTGTCAAGTTAACGGTAAATGCCGGGCTGAGCACCAGCAAAGGCGTGGGTACTTCTGTCAGTAGAACCGTGAATGCCGCAGGCGAATTCCAGAACAGCGGTGACAGCCGGAACAACACCACCGGGCAGGGGGGAAATGCGACTGCCAGTCTATTGCTTCGGCACAAATTCCCTAAAAAAGGCCGCACCCTCTCGCTCACCGCCCAGGGGAGTCTGAACCAGAATGACGCTGAAAACCTAAATTACGGAGTATATAGGTTTACAGAGCGGCCCACTGAGACCATCCACCAGTACCGGGAAAGTGAAACCAACTCCCACAGCTACAGCGCCACGCTGAACGGTACTGAACCGTTGGGCAACCGCCGGTACCTGGAGGCCTCGTACCTGTTTAGGCAGAACCGGAATATTTCTGACCAAAAGGTGTTTGACCTGCAGGACGGTGAGCGGCTCATCAATCAAAACCAGTCAAACCGGTACAACAGTGATTTCCAGTACCACCGTGCCAACGTGAACTTCAGGGTGAACCGTGATGCTTTCAGTTTTGCCGTGGGCCCGGGCTTTCAGCACTCTGACCTGATTGGCTACGTGCGCCAGAAGGAGAACAGACCGGTACAGAAGTCATTTGACAACTTTCTCCCCAGCGCCCGGTTCAACTATGATTTCGGGAGCAACCGCCGGTTTGATTTTAATTACGAGACCTCTGTGCAGGAACCGTCTGTGCGGCAGTTGCAGCCGCTGCCAGACAGCAGCAACCGGCTGAATGTGTATGTGGGGAACCCGGGGCTAAGACCGGCCTACCAGCACCAGCTTCGAGCCAATTTCACCATGTTCAACCCCACGTCCATGATCAGCTTTTTCGCCCGCGGGTTTATGAACTATACCACAGATGCCATTACCAACTCTGTCACCTACGGCGCAGGCCTGAGCCGTACCTCACAGCCGGTGAACGTGAGGTATAGCCGGATTTCTGGGGTGAACCTGAACGTGGGCTATCCGGTGCGCAAGCTCAACAGCCGCTTTAATGTAGGCCTGAGCCTGAGAGAGCAGCAGAGCATCAACCTTATTGACAACAGTGCCACCACCACAGAGAACCGCACCGTGGGCGGCAACCTTAGGTACGAGTACCGTCTGGACCAAAAGTTTGAGGTAAGCCTGCGCAGTGACCTCAGCCTGCAAACCACCAACTACAGCGCAGAAGGGAGCCGCGACCAGCAGTTCCTGAACCAAACCTACACGGGGGAGGCCACTGTTTACCTGCCCCTCCACTTTCACCTGAACGGAGTCCTGGACTATCTGGTGTACAACAACCCGGACTTGGGTTTCCGGCAGAACATTCCGTTGTTGAATGTTTCCCTGGCCAAGCAGTTCCTGAAGAACAACACGGGGGAACTGCGTCTGGTGGCGGTGAACCTGCTAGACAAGAACATGGGCATTAACCAGACAGCCAGCGCCAACTATGTGCAGCGGGAAACCATGAATTCACTGGGGCAGTACTTCCTGCTGCAGTTCACCTACACCCTTAACAAGCACCTGAACACCATGGGGAGCCGCGGCGGCGGAATTAGGATTATGCGGTAACAAGGGGAGGAAACGTCTAAAAAGCCGGACCAGAGAGTCCGGCTTTTTTATTTTATAAAGGTGGCTGATTCAGGTAGCCGTAAGATTATATGAGGCAGGTGAAATTTGATTTGCTATTGATGTAACGAGAGGGGGGTGATGTTTGGGCAAATTACTAAAAGGTAGGCTTCTCCTTCTTCTGAACTGTGTAGGGTATTGCCATTAGAAAGTATCGCTACCTTTTGCTGCAGAGGTTTCTGAAGCAGGTTAAGTGCGTTTTGGAGCTGTTTTGGCCAAAACAGCTCCAAAACAGGTGGGCTGCCTAAGTACATTTGGAAGCTACCGGAGGAGTCTTTGCTTTGCGTAGGCAAGAACGACGTGATGGTGCGGAAGTAATACAGGCCTCGCCTTGCTCCCTTCAAAGGACCGGGCCGATAGGTCTCCGTTCTTCAGGATTTATGATTTAAAAATAAGACACTCCGGATTTTTCTTTTGTCATTCTATCAGCTCAAAATGGAAGGTGCCAGAGGGGGCAAATCCTGAAGAGCGCCTTTAGAGTACAACTCAAGGCCCTGCTTACCAAGGAGTCACGCAGTGCATTCTTTTATAGGGTGGGCAGCCAAAGGGAGAAGTAGTATTGGGCACCAGCCTGCAACGCGTTTGTCCATTGTTTATCTGCAAAGGTTTATGTGGTGTTTACTTCTGCCGCCGTTTTAGGGCTAGTTTTCAGAAAACGGCCCCAAAACAGGGAGCTGTTCTGCGTGTAAGGCACAAGCGGTCACCTGTCCATAGATAAATCAGAAAAAAACGGTCAGCTTCAAGGAGTTGACGTTGTAAAAAAAGTATTTCTGTTTTGGGGCTGTTTTGGCCAAAACAGCCCCAAAACAGAAATATAATGTAATTACTTTTAAAGCTGCCTAGGAGGCTGGTTGGGAAACGGCGGCGGGAGCAACCAGCCGGAAACCGTTGCCGTGCACGTTGATAATTTCCACCTCCGGGTCATCTTTCAGGTATTTCCTCAGTTTAGTCACAAACACATCCATGCTGCGGGCGGTGAAGTAGTTGTCATCTTTCCAGATGGTGGTGAGGGCCACTTCCCGCGGAAGGACATCATTCAGGTGGTGGCAAAGCAGCTGCAGAAGTTCAGCCTCTTTGGGCGACAGTTTCTGCACCTGACCATGATGCGTGATCTGGCGGGTCTTGAAGTTGAAGTGGTACATGCCCAGTTGATACGCTGTGGAGGGGGCTTTTTCTGGCACGGCGGCGGTGGCTCTCCTCTGCAGAATGGCTTTCAGTTTCCAGAGTAGAATCTCAGAGTCAAACGGTTTGGTGATATAATCTTCGGCCCCCAGCCTGAATCCTTCCAGCATATCGGCCTTCATGGCTTTTGCCGTAAGGAAAATGATGGGCTGGAACGGATTGGCTTTTTTGATGTCAGCGGCCAGGGAGAATCCATCTTTGATTGGCATCATCACATCCAGGATGCACGCATCAAAGGGGGCCTGTTGAAAGGTGCGCCAGCCCTGCATGCCATCTGTGCAGAGCGTGACGTCATAATCATGCAACTCCAGGTAGTCTTTCAGGACCATGCCAAAGTTAGGGTCGTCTTCAACCAACAGGAGGCGGGTGGCGGTGTGTGCGGTCATGGAGGTGCTTTTTAAGAGGTGATGAATAGCGTTTAAACAGAAGGTTTTTGCAGGGGCAGCCATAAGGTAAACCTGCTGCCTTTGCCCAGTTCGCTGCGCAGGTGCACATTGCCCCCATGGGCCTCGGCCATGGTTTTGACATAACTCAGTCCTAACCCAAACCCCTTTACGTTGTGCACGTTCCCCGTGGGCACCCGGTAAAACTTCTCAAAAATCTTTTTCTGGGCCTCCCGTGACATGCCTGCACCCTGGTCTTCCACAGAAATGTGCAGGCCTTTGGAGACCTGGGTGGTTTGTACTACAATTCTGGGCGCCTCAGGCGAATACTTGTTGGCATTGTCCAGCAGATTGGCTACCATGTTGGCCAGGTGGCTGGCGTCTGCCCAAACAACAGGGGAGGGAGCGTCCAGTTTCAGGTTCAGGTTTCCCTGCCGCTGCTCAATATGTAACTGAAATGGCTCTACCGCCTTTTGGATCAACGCGTGCACATCTACTTCTTCAAAGGCCAGTTGCAGTTTGTTGCGCTCCATCTGGGCGGTCTGCAGTACTTTCTCCACCTGCTGGTGCATGCGTTTGTTCTCATCTCTGATGATGCGCGCATAGTGGTCCAGGCGGGCTTCATCTTTGCGCACCTTGGGGTTGACCAGCGCATCTAACGCCAGCGAAATAGTGGCAATAGGCGTTTTGAATTCGTGGGTCATGTTGTTAATAAAGTCATTCTTGATTTCTGAGATCTTCTTCTGCCGCAAAATGGTGCCCAGGGTATAGGCGAAGGTGAAAATGATGATTAAGGTAAAGAGCACTGAAATCACCGTAGGAATCCAGATACTCTTCCAGATAATGAGCTGCCGGTGCGGGAACGTCAGCTTAAGGTAGCTGGGGGCAGATAAGACATCATTGGGGAACAGCTGCACGGTGTACCCGCCGTCTGGCAGCAGCGAGGCCGACGGCAGACTATTACTGGAGGCCAGGAGATAAGTTGGTTTGCTGTTGCCCGGGTCAATGTTGAGGGTGCTTTGGTAGGGGGTGACAATGTTCCGGCTTTTCAGTTCGGTGGCTAAGATTTCTTCCATCCCCAGTTCCCCAAGGCGCTCTTCCAGGGGCCGTTCCTTGCGCACATACTCTACTACCATTTGTTGCATCACCTGGTTCAGGTGCTGTGCTTTGGCCACGGCTTTCTGTTCTGTGACTTGTTCTGGGGTTGGGGCGGTGACCGGGGAGTGGGTATTTGCCCGCGGTGAAGCGGCCGGACGGGTGGGCGCCACCTGCTGCTGGGCAGGGGCAGCAGACAGCAGGAGGGGGGCCAGCGTCTGAACTCTGGCCGGTGATACGTACCGTTTCCCTTTGCGGGTGCTGCTGTCCTGGCGCCAGACCATCTCAGGGGACCTGCCTATAAAAAGACAGTCCGTATGAATGTTGGCCACATTCCCTTTGATCTGGATATTTTTGATACTCTTGACGGGGATCTGCCGTAAAATTCTTGCCTGATTGGCCATGAATATAGAATCAAGGGCAATTTTTGAGACACTGCCAGAATCCATCCTAATGAAGTGGGCCTGCCCGTTTCGGCTGTAGATCCTTAAGGTGTCCAGCATTTTGCGCTGGGCAGCCACCAGCTTCCGTACCACCACTGAGTCTACCCGGGATCTGCCAAACACCTCCACGCTTGCGGGTTTGGCAGCAGAGTCTGACATGGTAAAGGAATGTATAAAGATCTGCTGGGCTGACTCAGAATGGGGCGAACGGCCCCCGCGGATAGACATCACGCTGGAACGGGCCCGGTCAACCATGGTATGTTTTTCGCCGGGAAGGGGCGTAACCATAGTAACAGAAGAACCGGCAGAACCAGAAGCGGCCACAGAAAGTGAAGAAGCGGGTTCCGCCAGGGGCAGGGGTTGGTTTCTTTTCCCCTTTCGCTCGCTCCTTTCTTTGTTTCTGGAGGACTTTGCCGGGGTGGGGGTGCTGACAACCGTTTCTGTAGTGGTCACCGCCGGAGCCAGGGCCGCCTCCCTGAGTTGGGGTGCTTCCTGTTTCAGGAAATGGATGGCTTCCTTGGTTTCCAGCCTGCGCGCCACCTGGTGAAGGGCATCATTCACGTTTCTGTCAAACAGCTCCTCCTCCATCTTCACCGCATGATGGATCCAGTACGCCTGGAAACCAATCAGCCCAATGAGGGTGAGGCTCATCAGGGCAATGACCACAAACAATGTCTTCTTTCTCATCTTAACAAAGATACTAGCCCCAACTCTGCGAAACAGTACTTTAACTTTTCTTTAACAGACATTAACGAAGCCTTAACCCGCTGCCATAGGTGCGTCTGCTAATTTTGTAACAGTCAATCACATAGCCTCACCTAATGTACACTAGATATGATTCAAAAACAACTTTTTAAGAGAGCAGCAACAGCCGTGGCAGCGGGTTTCGCATTCTCTTTCTCAGGGGCTTTTGCCCAGAGCCCAGAGCAACTACAGCAAGACGCCTCTGCCAGGGCGAAAGTTAAGATTGTGAAAAAGATAGACAGCCACTATTATATCCTTGACACTACTCTCACTATTCAGAAAGGGGAGACATGGCAGGGGGCTGTAAAGCAGCTGAACCTGAATGCCGGCACGCTTCTGGGGTTAGGGGCAAAGAGGATAGAACCAGCCCAGGTCACTACGTTTGTGAAGCCAGATATCCTGATAGAAGGTTATTCGAATACTTATGATTCCATCAGGGCCGTTGTCTACCGGGTACTGGGAGCAGATTCCCTTTTGAGGCATACTGTTAGGGGGCTGGTATTCAGGAGGGGAGGCGAACATGAACAGTGGCAGACGCTACGTGACTCCAGCCGGATGTTGGCCCTCAGGCACCCGCTGGTGATCAGGCAGCTAATAAAGTCAGACTCTTTGCTCAGGAACAGGGCGTTCATCAGGCTGGACTCTTCTGGGCTGGTTCCTGCTGACACCTTCCTGCTCCGGGAAAAGGTGAGGATAGAGGCAGATGGAGAGGGACGTGTACGGGTTTTACGTCTGCAATCACAGGGTGCTGCCCAAACAATTGAGACGGGAGATTATGAAATGATACGGGTACCCGCTGGTAATTCCTTCCATATCATTTTAAGGAAGGCGCCACTAAAGGGGGCGAAAGCAAAGGCAACCCAAAAGCAGAACACAGCAAAAGAAGTCCCTGCTAAGACGGTTCAGCGGCAGGTAAAGGTATTCCCAAACCCAACCAGCGGGGTGGTACAGCTTTCCTTTGAAGTCCCCCAGAAAGATGAAGTGATGGTGAGGGTGGTGAACAGTGCTGGGAAAACAGTAGTTGAAGAGGAGCACCGGAGCTTTAAAGGGCTTTACCAGAAAGAGATAAACCTGGGCAAGTACGGGCGCGGCTTATATGTGATTCAGATCAGGTGTGGTAAAACCATACAGGCTGAAAAAGTACTGGTGCAGTAGTTCTGCAGCCTATCATACCCCCGCAGGGCCTGAGAAAAACTCCTGGCTCTGCGGGGGTGATTATTGGTGCGTAATGAGACCTTATGAGCGTTACATTTTGCCCCTAAACTCAGTTCTGCCAATACCTGTGCCCATACAAGATGAGCATAAGACAACGCGCAGCAGGGGCATTGGCCAAACTTTATCTCTTGCTCCACCATGGCTGAAAAAGGAGGTGCCCCTCTGGCGCAAAAGAGCAGGAACCCCGCCCGTTTCACAGAAAAACACTGCAAAGGGTTTAGCGGAATTCAAAATTTTATTCTATCTTTTTCTAACAAAATTACTTTTAAACAGTTTAAAGCTTTGCAACGAAAGAGTTCTTCCAGGACTTTCTGTTTCTGAGCTCTTTTTTGCAAAACAGACCAAAACTGGCTTCTGCTTCCTGAGGAGCTGTTTTTTCTGTGAACGACCAAGCATTTTGAAGAGGCTGGTTCTGAGGCCTGCCCCTTTGTCACCAAAAAACAAATGAAACTATGAATACAGAAACCACTTACGAACTGGACATCAAACAACGTCTCCTGGATGAGTGCCTGCGCCTTCAGACTGATTTTGTAGAGAATGCCCGTGTGGCCATGGAAGAAGCCCAAGCCAGCGCCAATGAAAGCCAGGGTGCCATTGAAGACAAGTTTGAGTCGTTCCGGGAGGCGTGCCATATTCAGCGCGACATGTTTGCCAAACAGCTGGATGAGGCAATGGGCAAGTTGAGCATCTTGAAGCGTATTGTTCGCAATAAAGTAAACGAAGATATTTCCTTGGGTTCTGTGGTGAAAACAGATACCCAGAATTATTTCATCTCTGTGAGCCTGGGTGAAATAGAAGTAGAGGGTGAAAAGTATTTTGCCATTTCGCCGGCATCTCCGGTGTTTCAGGCCATGAACGGAAAGACCAAAGGCGACTATTTCGTCTTCAGAGATAAGAAGGTTCAAATCACTGACCTCTGTTAGTGTGCCTTCTCCCCAGAGAAAGGATCCTTCCAGAACCTGATAAAAGCAGCCTGCCATTTTCCTGTTTTGGGGCTGTTTTCTGAAAAACAGCCCCAAAACAGGAAAATGCCTTAACCTCTGCCATGGAACCTGCCACCAATAGTGAGTTAATTGAACTATAGGATACCCTAGGGTAAGGCTTCAACCTGTTTTGCTTCCTTATGAATCAGGGAAAAGGGGGAATATCTGCACCTTTTTTTCAAACTGGCCAGCAGGGGCGTGAAAGGCAAAAAATAAAGGCGGGGAACAGCATCTGTTCCCCGCCTTTTGTTTCTCTAGAAAAGAGTCTCTTTATTTCACTCTGGTCCAGGTTTGGGTACGGCCAATGAGGGAAATACCCAGGTAGCCTTTTACCTCCAGTTTGTCATTTCCTACCAGCTTCATGTAAGAATCATATTCTTTGCCTGATTTTGGATCATAGATACGACCATCGTCCCATTTGTTATCTCCGTCTGGTGCAAAGTTTTTCAGGAAGACCATGCCAATGATGGGGCGGTTCTGCAGCTTAGGGTCAGGGTTGAACTGGTCTACCTTTGGTTTGCCGTCGCGGTTGGGCTCTTTGAGCCAGATGATTTTACCGCAAAGCTTGTCACCGCATTGGTAAATCTCAAAGCGTGCTTCCTTTTCTTCATTCGTCCATACGCCAATGGGTGATTTCTTCTGAGCCCAGGCCATGGTTGTCAGGCAAAGGAACAAGGCGAACAAAAAGATTTTTCTCATACGTGTTGCTGTTTGATAGATGTTTGGTTTTTGTTATGAAATATAAGCAAATTAGAGACCAAAAACACACCTGGCGGAAAATAGCAGAAGAAATTTTTATTTATACTTTAGAATAGAGCAAGATGCGCAGAACAGTACTTTGGGTGCAGGGGATCTTTTACATCCTCACGGGTATTTGGCCCCTGCTGCACATGCCTAGCTTTTTGGCCGTGACCGGGCCCAAGAACGAGGTGTGGCTGGTAGTGACGGTAGGTATTCTTGTCATGGTGGTAGGGGCCACCTTCATTGCCTCTGCGCTGCAGAAGAGGGTGGAGAGAAGCGTGGGCCTGCTGGGTTTCTTTTGCGCAGCAGGCCTGGCGGCCATAGATATGCGGTACGCTTTTCATGATGTCATCCTGAACGTTTACCTCTTAGACGCGGCCGCCGAGGTGGTGTTAGCGGGCCTCTGGGTGTATATTTTCCTTACAGATAAATTAAGTGACTGAGATTGAGAAGGGTAATTTTTTACCCTAAACCTTTTGAACTTTCGGCACGTCTTTTACCTTTATAAATCAGAAGCGAGTGCTTCTGGCCCTTCTACGCAACCATAAGGTATTTGGAAGTCCAGATGGGTTTATGTTGGACTTAAAGAAAGGAGGTAAAAGTGTCTAATCCCAGTAAGAATGTATCAAGCCTAGCTCATGTGTCAACCGTTAACCGTGTTGAAGCTTGCTAAAAGACCTTGGTCTACTGGCGAATCCGGCATGAGGTAGCCAGGCGTGTGAGGGAGGCAGTTCCTTCCTGTGTCGCTTGATACCATTTCAAAGGATTCCGTACCCGGCTACTGCAATGGCCGGGTATTTTTTTGCCCTTTCCTGCACGGTAAAAGCGGGGAGTCCCTTTCAGGGTAGTGCTGTTTTAGGGCTGTTTTCTGACAATACTTCGGACATTTTAAGGTAGAAGGATAAAAAAGGGCAGAAGCACTGTTAGCGGTGTGTGAAAACTACT